>JAQBNY010000189.1 GCA_028288315.1 Mucilaginibacter sp. | reverse complement strand
GAATAAACTATTACGAATACCATACCTATCAAGCTCACAAACAATATACTGATGAACGAGGTGATAAACTTTTCGCAATCTAAGCGTACTTTTTGCAGTATGCCTAAGGTTTCGCCGCTGCGCTGGTCTTCAAATACCTGGTAGGGTAGTTCAAGGGAATGCTTTAACCCGTCGGCATACATTTCTGCACCAACTTTTTGGGTGATGATATTTGTAAAATAATCTTGAAAGTTTTTGGCTATACGCGATACCATTGCTACACCAATAGCAAGGCCTACCAATTTTAAAACGCCATACAAGTACTCGTCATGTGAAAGCGTTTTATATTTTTCGATAAAATTATCTACAATGCGACCAGTAATATACGGATCAAGCAAAGAGAAGCCTATATTCATTCCGGCTAAAAAGAGCGCCAGGACAACTACCCAGCGATGTTTGGTTAGATATGATAAGAGTATTTTCATGTTTCGGCACAAAAATAAAAAAAGAGAATGGCTAAGCCGCTCATTTCCTTTAATTTGACAATAAGGTTATTGATAGTAAGTAATTTTAACCACAAAGAATACCAAGCCTACTACAAAGAAGTAAATATGAGTATATTTAAGATGGCTTACGAATAAGGATGATTCATTAGATATATTATATGCAAACTTAAACAAGTAATAATGCTACAAAAAGCCATACCCATGTTGGCTTCATTAAACGAAGAGCTAACTGTTAAATTCTACACAGAAAAATTAGGTTTTACATTCCATTCCAGTTGGGACGGATACCTGATATTTAGCCGGGATAACATTAGCATACATCATTGGCCATGCAAAGATCCGGAGATACCCAAGGCAACCGGCTGTTATATAAATGTTACCGAAGTTGACAAACTATATGCAGAATTAAAAGCAAAAGGTGTAATACATCCAAACGGCGACCTGCAGGACATGCCGTGGAAAATGAGGCAATTCAGTATTTTGGATAATAACGGTAACATTATTCATTTTGGTGAAGATATCTCCATAAAAAACAAAGGCAATTAATCAGCAAATTAATTGCCTTTGTTTTTTATATTAAAGTTCGCACTACCTTATATCACTTTTTACTTTAGAGGCAGTGCCCTGACCAGGCAGAAAAACCTGAAAACCAAACGATAAATTAAGATTGTTTTGATACCCCTGGCTGCCAAAGCCAGCTAAGCCATTGTATTTTAGCAATGCTTCCAATCCTATACTGGGAGTAATAAAATAAGCAAAACCCGGACCTACGCTAAAATCTAAGCCATTTGTATTACCACCGCCATTACTTACATTTACACCACCAATACCCAATGTTGCCTCACCAAATATTCTCCCATGACGCAATATTTCTACATCAGAACCTGTATAGTACCTAGCTAAACCTCCCGCACCGTAGCTTACAGTAGTATTTGAGCGTTTAGCTGTTTGTATACCTAAATTTACATACGCCCCTAACGCAACATTATCTACTATAAACCATGCGGCTTTAGGAGTAATATTAAGGCTGAATATCTTGGGGTCATTTAAACCAAGATTAATATTTGAAAGATTGCCGCCAACAAGTACATTGCCCTGCTGGATCTGCGCATTTGCCAATTGCCATGTTGCAAAAATGCTAATGAGTAATAAAGTAAATTTTTTCATAGTGGTTTTTTTTGATGTGAGTTATTTTTTCAAATTCAATCAATCACCATGCCAATACATTTATCTAATGTTAATTATTGTAATAATTACGAAATTAAATTAAATAAAAATTACAACATTTTACTTCTGCTGCTGTTGCTAATTGAAAACAAGATTAAAATTTTATGGCAAAAGAACAAAATCAACCGCATAGCGAAGGCAAAGTTGCCAAAGCTATTGAAAACCAAACCGCAAAGTTACCATCAGATGTTTTCTTATGGGCTGCAGTAGCTTCAATGGGAGTTTCTCTCACTTTAAAAATTATGGGAAAGAAACACACTGCATTGTTTGTTGGGCAATGGGCAGCACCATTCTTATTATTAGGAGTTTATAACAAGCTTGTTAAACTTGGAGGAAATGATAGTGCTTCATGATATAATTGCGGCTAACATGCCGCCTTAGTTGCCAATAGCTAAAGCTGTTGATTAATTAGTAGCTTATACCCCCTGCCATGCACATTAATGATCTCAACAGATGGGTCATCTTTTAAGTACTTGCGTATTTTACTTAAAAAAACATCCATGCTGCGGCCATTAAAGTAATTATCATCATGCCAAATGTTTAAAAGGGCTTCTTCGCGGGTAAGCACCTCGTTTTTTTTCAGGCACAGCAAACGCAGCAGTTCAGCTTCTTTGGTTGATAGCTTTTGAAGAACAGTGCCCTGACTTATTATTTGTGAGGTGTAATCAAAGTTATAGCTGCCCAGCTTAAATTGCGAAGGGTTATCGTCGCCTTTCTTCTCGGGGTTATCTATTCTTTTTAATAATGCGTTTATGCGTAGCAGTAACTCTTCAATACGGAATGGCTTGGTGATATAATCGTCGCCTCCTAAGTTAAAAGCCTGAGTTTTATCTTCTATCATTGCTTTTGCAGTAGCGAAGATGATAGGCACCCGTGGGTTTATCTTTCTTATGTCTTTACCTAATGTAAAACCATCCTTTTTAGGCATCATTACATCAAGTATCAATAGGTCATATGTTTGTTTGGTAAAAGCACGTAGGCCTTCCTCGCCATCTTTGCATAAAACCACATCAAACTTGCCTTTTAATTGCAGGTAATCCTGTAGCAGCAAGCCAAGGTTCGGGTCATCTTCAACAAGTAGTATTTTCTTCATGATTTATTTGTCTGGAAGTCGGAAGACCGAAAGTCCGTAAGATTGTTTTGTATATATAATTCATCCACCGGACTTTCCGACACTCGGACTTCCGGACTTTTTATGCAATAGGAAATTTCAATTCAAATTCCGATCCTTTTTCCTTCTCAGATCTTACGCTAATGGCGCCGTCTAAACGCTTCACAATAGTATTTACATAGCTTAGGCCTAAACCAAACCCCTTAACATCATGCAAGTTACCGGTAGGTATGCGGTAAAACTGCTCAAATATTTTAGCCTGCTGGTCGCGGTTCATACCTATACCTTTATCGGCTACTTTAATACTAACGTGCCCGTTCCTGTTTATTGTGCTAATGGTAATATCGGGCGCATCATTACTATACTTTATGGCGTTGTCAATAAGGTTGTATAATACGTTGCTAAAATGCAGCTCATCCCCAATTATTACCGAATGCTCCGCATCTAAATACAGCGTGGTAACCGCGTTACACTTCTGCAGCTTTAGGTCCATACTATCCAGCACAATGGTAATCATTTCGTTTACATCAACCGGCTTTTTGTCCAATTTAAAGTCGTCTTTCTCTATACGGGCAATATTCAGCACTCGTTCAATATGGCTACCTAAGCGAACGTTCTCTTCATAAATAACATTGGCCAGGCGTGCAACGCGAGCTGTATCTTCGGCAATTTCTTTGTCTTTTAAAGCCTCGCTGGCTATCATAATGGTTGATACAGGAGTTTTAAACTCATGAGTCATGTTGTTGATGAAGTCAATCTTCATTTCAGAAATCTTTTTTTGCTTCAGGATAGAAAATATGGTGTACCCAAAGCAAAATATCAGTACAAACAATAAACCGCCGGTAGTACCTATAGTAGCAGTCATGTTGCCTAATATAAATGAACTCTTTTGCGGGAACGATATCTTGATAATACCGGGATCATTAATAAGCTCGTTATTAAAAATGGCTTTTTGGTAAGTATTCGCAGCAATAAACTCCGGTTTGCGGCCACTCATATCCATTGCGCTTGAAAATATTAACGAATCGCTGTTAGCGGTGGATATTTCGTAGCTAAAGGGCGAAATTATTCCCCGGTTATGCAGCTCGAACCGAAGCAACGAATCTATCCAGTAGCTGTTCAAACGTTTCTTTAGCGGTTCGCTTGTTTTACCGTATTCAATAGCAAGGTTCTCTAATACGCTTGATTTCTTTTTATCCTGTGGAACATTCTGTAAAGAATCAACCTCAAGTATTTTTTTGATCTGCTTAAGTTGCCGCTCTTTCTGCAGTTTTATTTGATGTTCTTGCCAGGCAGGGTTAATATTTATTTCAGATATCAGCTGCTTGCCAAACTGCGGATCGATATAAGTATATCTGATAGTGTCGTACTTTGTTAACTTCTTTTTTACAGGCAGTGGGGCTGTTTTCACAATCTCCGGAATAAAACGGCCATGTACATCGCCAAATTCATCAACAGACTCCTCTATCCGTATGCGCAAATTAAGTGAGCCTGTTTTTGCTAAAGCAGCCTCTTCATCATCAAGCTTCTTATGCAATATCATACGCTTTAAGCTATCGCGTAATATGGCCAGTTTGTGCGCACGTTTGGTTTGGCGTTTTTTTGAAATTATCGAATCGTCAAAACTGGTAGTAGTACCATTAATGCTTATCCGCGGTTTTCTATCGATATTACCATTGCTCTGTAATGTGATTTTTTTTGATTTGGCATTTAAAAAGTTAATGGCATCCTGCTTGGTTACTTTTGTTACAACGGTATTTAGTGCCTCGTTAACTGTGTTGCTAAACAAATCAGACTGCATTAAATATGACTGGCGCAAAAAATATAATTGCATAACCACTACGCCCAAAAGCGCAAAGCCCATTAAGCCAATTAATATGCCGATATTTCTTTTCTTCATGCAACCACAAAAATATTTTAATTTAAACTTATTGTCCCTGCATTTAACATATTTTAACAATTTTGAAAGCAGTATTTAACAACTTGATTAATAACCATTTGCTAAATTTGATACTGTAAACTTAAATTATCATAAAAAATGAAAAAGCTTTTATTAAAACCCAGCCTTGAAGTGATCTTTTCTATTAGTGTAATGGCTATATTAGGATTGCCACTTTTAGTAATGGCCCAAACGCAAAAAGATTTTGAAATAAAAATAGTGAACGGCGATACTACAGTTAACGGAAAAAATATTAAAAAACTTACTGAACAGGAGCGAAAGGATGCTCTGGCCGAATTGGATAACATGCACGGCACATTTGAAATAGAAACAAATGGCGATGCGCAAAGCAATATCACCATTAAAAGAAATAATAGGCGCAATGGAAAAACAAATGTAATTGTTGAAAGAAGAGTTACAAAAGGCGAACAAATTACTCCTGAAATTTTTGAAATGAACCCCGGCGATAGCTCAAATAAAAAGTTCAATTTTAAATTAAACAAGTTAAAGAAAATTGATACCTCTTTTGCATTTGACTACGAACTTGATAATGAACAACCCATTAAAGTTGAAATGAACAGGGACTTTAGGTTTGCAGGGCCAAACACACGCCCAATGAGGATGAGGTTCAATAATCGTAACACACAAAATTTCGACTATGTGAATACTGATAATGATGGAATAAGCACTCACATTAGTTTTAGGGTAACTGATGCTATGGACGATAAAGCAAAAGCAATGGGCGGAACTAATAAAAATTACTTAAGCCTAAACGACCTTAACCTTAGTCCGGAATTTTCTACAGGAAAGGTGTTGATAAGCTTTAATCTGCCTGGTAAAGCAACGGCTGATGTTAAACTAGCCGATAGCCAGGGAAAAGTATTACTCACCGATAAAGCAGTTGCGGGTAGTTTCAGTAAAAAAATAAGCCTGCCGCTTAATGGTATCTATTACCTGAGTGTTAAACAAGGCGCAGCTTTTGTAACAAAGAAAATAGTTAAGGAAGATTAATTTGGGGTTGCAGAGGACTGTTTGCAGAGCTCCGGATAGTATAGCATTTCCCTAAAAAATCGAAAGGCCTTTCAGTAAATGAAAAGGCCTTTCTTTTATATTTTATTTTGCAAATTGCTACCTGCAAGCTACCAACTGGCAACTGCAAAACTCAATTAAAACGGCAAATCGTCATCATCCGGTGCTGAGCTAATATCAGCCGGTGCTGCATATTCAGGAGCAGAAGCTGCACCTGCACCACCTAAAGCATTAATTTTCCATAATTGCAGAGAGTTAAAATAGGTTTTTTTACCTGTTTTATCAGTCCATGGGCGACCTCTTAAATTAAAGAAAACCTCTATATCATCACCAACTTTAACATTGTCAAGCAGGTTGCAACGATCTTGTATCGCTTCAAACTTTAAATACTCCGGATACTGAGGGTTCTCAATATATTCAAGTATTAGTTCTCTCTTTTTTAATGCCTCGGTAACCTGTTGTGTTGCCGATACTTCATATACCTTACCTTTAACTTCCATAACTTCAGAAATATTTAAAATGTAAAGTTAATAGTATCAATTTAAAATGGGGCGTATTTAATTCATAAATTCGCAGAAATATTATGCAAGTTTTCCACACCGAGAGTAAAATCATTATTACCTGCAATAAAAGGCTTTCGCCTTACCTGCAACAGGAAGTTGAAGCACTGGGCTTTAAACCAACACGCGTTTTCCAAACCGGGGTTGAATTGATAGGTACAGTTACCGATACCATAGCGTTAAACCTTAATTTGCGCTGCGCAAGCCAGGTGCTTTATTTGTTAAAAAGTTTTGATGCCGAAAACCCAAATGAGCTTTATGACCAGCTGGTACAGATAGAATGGGAGCAACTGATAGATTTTTCGGGATACTTCTCGGTAACATCTAACGTAAATAACGAGCATATATTAACCCCGCTGTTTGCAAATGTTAAAGTTAAAGATGCCATTGTAGACAGAATAAAAGCGCAGAAAGGTATTAGGCCCAACTCTGGCGCCGATGCAAATAAAACAGTTATACACCTTTACTGGCAGGATGAAAAAGCCGATATATTTATTGATACATCGGGCGAAACACTGGCCAAGCACAGCTACCGTAAAATACCGGGTAAGGCTCCAATGCTTGAGGCTTTAGCAACATCAACCATAATGGCTACCCAGTGGGACAGGAACAGTACGTTCATAAATCCCATGTGCGGATCTGGCACACTTGCTATTGAGGCAGCACTGTTGGCTACAGATAAACACCCGGGCTTGTTTAGAATGAACTATGGCTTTATGCACATTATGGGTTATGATGAGCAGGTGTTTTTTGTTGAGCGCCGTAAACTAAAAGATAAAGCTAAAAAAGCTGTCGACTTTAAAATTATAGCTACAGATATATCCGAAGACGCTGTTGATATTGCCCGTAAAAATGCAAATACTGCCGGTGTAGAACATTTAATAGATTTTTACGTTTGTGATTTTGCAGATACTGAAGTGCCTGCCGAGCCGGGCATTGTAATGTTTAACCCCGAATATGGCGAACGTTTAGGCGTGCATACCAAACTGGAAATAACTTATGCGCGCATTGGCGATTATTTAAAAAAACAATGCCTGGGCTACAGGGGATATGTTTTTACCGGCAACCCAGACCTGGCCAAGAAAATAGGCTTGCGTCCGTCGCGCCGAATTGAATTTTATAATGGCAAGTTAGATTGCCGCTTATTTGAATACGAATTGTACGAAGGTAGCAAACGAGAACCCAGAGAATTAGAAAAATGAAAAAGCTGATCATAATTGCACTGTTACT
>JAQBNY010000172.1 GCA_028288315.1 Mucilaginibacter sp. | reverse complement strand
GGGAAATGAAGTATCAAAATATCATTTAGAAGCAAGAATCGCTTATTGGCACACAACCACAGCCGATAATAATAAGTGGGAAAATATTTTGCAACTTTACAACTATTTACTGCAGCTTAAATATTCCTCGGTTGTTGCATTGAATAGAACTTTTGCCCTTTCAAAAGTGAACGGGAAAGAGGAAGCCATTGTAGAAGCAGAAAAATTAAATCTTACCGACAATTTCTTTTATCATTCATTATTAGGAAATCTTTACACAAATATTAACAACGCAAAAGCAATACAACATTTTCAGATGGCTCTGAATCTGACAAAATCAAATTATGACCAAGCCATTATTGTCAAAAATATAATCAGGCTAACCGGTTGAAGGACAGCCTTATGTGGTAATTTACTTGCTCGTGGCTGGCAAACTATTGATGACCCTATTAATCCAGGAATCGCGGTACAAAACCATCATTACTAATTACTTCCCGTAATCATAATGCTATAAAATGTTTTGACATGAATGGCGAATATTTAAATATCATTTCTTTGCCCGGTTCCTTTAATTGTAGGCCGGTTATTAATGGTAAAAATGTTTATAGTGCGGTTTTTCGTTCAGAGCATAACCAAAATTTAAGGTCAGGTTACATACCTATTATCGATGAAAACAATCGGGTTGTTTCAACTCTCGGTTGTACTGAGCCAGTGTATGTTAACGATATATTGCAGCCACAAAAACAAGATGGCAGTACTTTTATACATCCGCATGATGTATGTATTGATATGGATGAAAACTTGTATATCCCACAGTGGAATTCTGATAAAACATATCCATTAATGCTGGAAAGAATGTGAGAGTAAACAGTTGCAAAATCCGTTATCTTAGGGAGTTATAAACTTTAAATGCAGAAAAATCCATGGGTTAAAACTACATGCGTATGCTCTCCGGATATGGGTCTTGCAAGGTCTAATCGTATCCCGGCATTAACCAGCCATTTCTTATTAAGGGTATAATACCCATTGCACCTGTATATAGCCACCACCATTTGAATTTAATCCAGCGTTGTTAACCAGCGTTAAACTTTTGCACAGGTAGAACCGCCCATCCCTTACAGGACATTTGATCTCAGTTCATCCTTGAATAAGATACATCCTTTTTAAAAAGCTCAAAAAATCGAATGAAAATATTGGATAAAAAAAAGCCCGCACTATGGCGGGCTAAAAGTATCGGCATATAACACGACTATTTCAAAGCGACTTTAGCTTTTAATATGTGATCTGCTTTAAACGTAACCAGTTCTGTTTTAGTTACAATAATGTATTTCTTTTTGGAATAAAAAGGAAATGCCTTACAACCCGATCACCGGAGCTGCCCAGCAAAGTGAAGGCACCATCGAGGAGCCAAATGTTCTATGAGATATGGTAAATAGGGTTTGAATGGATATTATGTGGTAAAATATGCCTGCATAAACTATATTTGATACTATATATTCTATTCCGTATGAATTACTCTTCAGAAAAGATGTTTGAATCGTTTTTTAATCAAACAGCAACACCCATATGTGTTATTAAGGCAGACTCGCCTCGTTTTACTATAATCGCTATTAACGAGCAGTACAAAAAAACCACCAAAACTAGTTTTGAGAATATAATAGGTAAAGGAGTTTTTGAAGTTTACAAACCTTATGATGAGGCCAGTGCAAAACAATTTGAATTACTTACTAACGCTTTAGCTGAATGTATAGAAACTAAACAACAGGTAAAGTTACCGGTTTTGTCTTTTGAAGGGTTTAATGCCAACCTCAAGGCTTTTGAAAAAAGTTACTGGCAAATAGAAATTAATCCTGTATGTGATTTAATGCATAATGTAGATTACATGATGTGTGATACACGCAATATTACCGATCAAGAAATAAATCGTATTTTAATTAAGGAAGCAAATGATAGAGAACAGCAGTTGCACGAAGAATTGAAAGCTATTAATGAGGAATTAGCCGCCACAAATGAAGAACTTTTGGCAACCAACGAAACTTTAATTGATACTGTAGAACAATTAAACCTGTCTCAGAAAACCTTACAAGATTTAAATATTGAGTTAGAAGAACGGGTAATTATCAGAACAAAAGAATTATCAGAAAGTGAAGAAAAATTCAAGTCAATCTTAAATTCTATTCCCCAGATTGCCTGGACAAATACTGTTGGAGGAGATGTTGATTTTTATAATCAGCGTTGGTACGACTATACAGGTCTTGATTTTGAACAAACAAAAGCCTGGGGGTGGAAAGAAGTAATTTATCCTGACGATATCCAATTTAATTTAGACAAATTGTCCGGTATTATGAATAGCGATAGTGCTGGCGAGTTTGAGATCAGAGAAAAACGATTTGATGGAATATACAGGTGGCATCTGATTCGAATTGAACCGCTTAAAGACAAAGAAGGAAAGGTGGTATTGTGGATAGGCACCGCAACTGACATTCAGGATATTAAAGACATGCAGCAGCAAAAAGATGATTTCATTAGCATAGCAAGTCATGAATTAAAAACACCCTTAACTACCTTAAAAGCCACGTTACAGTTAATGGATCAGTTAAAGGAAAAAACATCACATGTAATGTTACCTCAACTGATAGAACAAGCTAATAAAAGCATGGACAAAACGAGCCGGCTTGTAGAAGATTTGCTTAATGCGAGCCGCTTAAACCAGGGACAACTGAAGTTGAATAAATCAATATTTACATTATCAGAGACATTGAGCAGGTGCTCTTTATACGTGGAATCTACAAATAAATATGAACTGATTTTACAAGGAGATACAGAGCTACATGTTATAGCGGATGAATACCAGATTGATCAGGTAATAATTAACTTAATTAATAATGCTATCAAGTATGCGCCATTATCTTTAAAAATCTATTTAATTATCCAAAAAGATTTAAATATGGCCAAAATATCAGTTAAAGATAACGGTCCTGGTATTGCCCCGGATCTGGTGCCTCTTTTGTTTAATCGTTACTCCCGCGCCAATCCTTCGGGTTACCAATATTCTGGTATGGGTTTAGGACTATATATCGGTGCCGAGATAATTAAAAATCATGGAGGCCAAATAGGTGTTGATAGTGAATTAGGTAATGGAAGTACTTTTTGGTTTACCTTACCTTTACATAAAGACCAAGCTTAATTAGCCTATAGTATTTACTATTAAAGTCTACTCATTCATAATAGTAAGTTCCATAATTACTTCTTGTGCATTTTTTGATTCAATTTGGGTTTGCCTCAATAGATTCCTCTTTATATTAATTATCAGATAATTAATATATAATTAAATATCCTAAAAGAAATTTTAAAAAAAAATATAAGAAAATATTGTAACCAAACATTAATCAAATCGTAGAAGGTGTAAATATTAATTAATTTATTACATAATGAGAAAGTTTACAATTTTATTTGCCGTTTCCCTTTTTATGATCGGTTTTGCTTCTACTTCTTACGCTCAAACTGACGTTAAGACAGCCACTGCAACAGCGAATGCAACAATTATTACCCCAATTGCTATTACTAAAGTGAATGACTTGAATTTTGGCAATATTGTGGCCACTACCACTGGTGGAACAGTTGTATTGACTCCAGCAGGTGCAAGGACTGAAGCAGGAGTTCAATTGCCAGCCGTTACTGGAACTGTTAGTGCTGCTTCTTTTACCGTTACCGGTCAGGATGGGTATGCTTATTCAGTTACTTTGCCTGCTGATGGTTATGCTATCAAAACAGGTACTGGTACTGCTACTGAGACAATGACTCTTACTTCTTTTATCAGCAACACTACCGGCACTTTAACTGGTGGTACTGAAACATTGTCTGTTGGTGCTACACTTAATGTAGTTGCTAATCAGGCTGCTGGAACCTATATAGGAGCATCTCCTTTTGATGTTAAAGTTAATTATAACTAAAAACCTATTGCATAAAAAAGCGTTGCTATTAGCAACGCTTTTTGTATTTATTGTTTTTTCACCGAGCCTTATATTTTCCGATACTATTAAAATCTAATATTTCCGATGCTATTAAAAAAATATCCCGAAAAAAAGGTCACTTCACTATATACCAAAATTATTTTTGCAGGAATTGCATTAATTTGCTTGTTTTCTTCTACATCCCTTCACGCTCAAGGTGATTTGTTCATAAATCCCAAGCGTATAGTATTTGAAGGGCAAAAACATTTTCAGGACATCTACCTGGCAAATACTGGCCAAGATACCGCGCGTTATATTGTGTCGTTCATTCAAATCAGGATGAAAGATGATGGCAGCTTTGAACAAATTGAAAAGCCTGATTCCGGGCAAAATTTTGCGGACAATTTTCTGCGGATTTTCCCCCGTAGGGTCGTGCTTGCTCCAAAAGAAACACAGGTTATTAAAATACAGGTGAGTCAAACTAATAAATTAATTCCGGGTGAATACCGGTCACATTTATATTTCAGATCTGTACCAAAGGAAAATCCACTAGGTGAAAGCACAAAGGAAATTGATACCAAAAGTTTATCAGTGAAATTAACACCGGTT
>JAQBNY010000169.1 GCA_028288315.1 Mucilaginibacter sp. | reverse complement strand
TTCTTAAACTGCTCGTAGTTCTTTTTCCAATCGGCATTGCTAATGATGGTAACACTTTTCATCATCATTACCTTTGGCGTTAATTCAATATTAAGGGTAATGGGCTGCGAGCCTACTAATATTTTCTGTGTATACTCTTCATAACCGAGCGTGGTTACCACCAGATCATACTGGCCGGGTTTAACACTTCGCAGGCTAAAAGTACCATCATCTGCTGTAGCGGTACCAAAAGTGGCATTACTTAAAAACACACTTGCCTTTTGCACCGGACTTTTTGAACCGGCACTCACAATTTTACCGGTAATAACTCCACTTTGTGCCCAAACATTAAATGGCAACAATATACAAATTACGATAAACCACCAGCGGCGCATTGTTAATAAGGGTTTTAAGGATGCTAATAAAGTAAAAAATTATGAAGTGCAGATGAAAAATCCCTTTACAATTAAAATGATACAAAGGCCTCACCTAATCCTCTCCAAAGGAGAGGACTTGAAAAAAGCAAAATCCCCCTCTCCTTTGGAGAGGGTTGGGGTGAGGCTCCTAATCGCGCCACAAATAAGGGAACAGTATTAATGATGATGCTATAACAATTGCATTAATAGCCACCAACACCCCTATGGTTCCAAAGCTCAGGCTGCGGTCAATACCATCCATTGCAGCTTTGCTTACTTTTATAAGCAGCAATATTACCGGGATAATTACCGGGAAACTTAATATTGCCATTAGCGTACCATTATTACCTGCTTTTGATGCAATAGCCGATATCATGGTGAACACGGTTGAAAAACTGGTACTGCCCAACAGCACCACAACAAAGTAAAAGAACAGGTCGTTAACTGTATTGGTAAAAAATACCGAATATACAATAAATGCCAGTATACTTAACAATCCCATTAACAGGGCATTATATATGGTTTTTGATAAGATAATTGCCTGCGGATGGGCAATGCAGTAATAATACAACAAGCGGCTTTTACTTTCCTGCAAAAAACTTTTTGCAATAGCATTAACAGATGCGAATAACATAATAATCCAGAACAGGATGTTCCATACTATGGGATACCCGCTACTGCCTTTAAAGCCGGGGTTAAGGTTAAAGGATATATAGCAAACAAATACGGTAGAAACTATATAAAGTAAAATACCATTAAAGGCGTATTTTGAGCGCCACTCCAGTATTATCTCTTTCTTTAACAGTTCAAAGGTTTGCCCTATGAGTTTCATAGCGCAAATATAGTTTTATTATAAAGCGAAAAGTTGAAAGTAGAAAGTTAAATGCCCTTGAATTAAAATACATTATCTATTATTGCCTTTGAAATTAGAGCTAATGAAAAAGTTGCAGTTAAAAAATAAGTGGGTATTGATTACGGGAGCATCATCAGGTTTGGGGCAGGAAATGGCCCGGCAGCTGGCGCTTAACTTTAAAGCCAACCTTATTATAGCTGCACGCCGTGCCGATAAACTGGAGCAGCTAAAAGCCGAACTGGAAACATCTGCTGGGATACAGGTAAAAGTTATAATAGCTGATCTGTCAATACCCGAGGAAGCCGACCGTGTAATTGCCGAAAGCATTGCCGAGAATAACCTATACGGCGCTATTTTAAATGCCGGCGTAACCTACTTTGGCCGACATACTGATTTACCCTGGGCCGATTTTGAAAGCATTTTAAAAACCAACGTAATAAGTGTGGTACGCATGACTAACAGTCTTGTAAACTACTTTGACAAACCCGGTACAGAAGGCAGCGTTATGCTGGTATCAAGCATGGCCAGTTATTTCCCTGTACCATACCAGGCAGCTTACTCGGCAACCAAGGCATTTATTACGGCGTTTGGCAGCGCCCTGCATTATGAATTAAAAAACCCGGACTTTTCTATAACTGTTTTTGCGCCTGGGGGCATTGCTACCGAAATGACGGATAACACCAAGTTTAACGATCTTAAAAGCTGGCTAATGCCGGTAAGCCAGGCGGCCAAAGAAGGGTTGCATGCCTTTGTAACTCGTAAATACAATTATGTGCCCGGGTGGCTGAACCGGGTGGGTAGTGTAATGATGAATTTCTTACCAAAAAAATTTCTCACCGGCCGCATGAGTAAAGTGTATTTAAAATCGCTGGTGAAGGCCGAAACTGAATAACGCAATGCCAGAAGTATATTACCGCACACCTGTTGGCATTGCCTTTATTGTGGCCGAGGATGGCTACATTACAAAAGTATCCATAAGGGATGAGGAACTGGAAGAGACAACAACCGACTCCCCTGTTCTTTTAGAGGCCATTAAACAACTGCGCGAATATTTTGATGGTGAGCGCAAAGAATTTGACCTGCCAATAAAACAACCCGGTTCAAATTTTCAGCAGGAGGTTTGGCAACAGCTGCTGCAAATAAAATATGGTTCAACCATTACCTACCTGCAACAATCGCAGCAAATGAATAATCCACTGGCTATACGCGCTATTGCAGCCGCCAATGGACGAAATAATTTGTGGATAGTAGTGCCCTGCCATCGTGTTATTGGCAGTAATGGCAGCCTTACCGGTTATGCCGGCGGCTTATGGCGCAAAAAATGGTTGTTAGAACACGAGGCCCGTGTTATGGGTACCGGGCAAACTAAACTGCCTTTTAGATCAGGCACTTTGTATCAGCTCAAAAATTTCAGTTGTATGTAATATATATTCAGCAGCTTTAATATTAATAGCGGCCTGTGGCATCTCAGTCATTTCAGCATCATCTGGATGTTGCGCTATTGTTAAAGCGCCGCTTTCCCTTAATTTCAGTAATCCCTCTGCTCCATCCTGATTAGCGCCTGAAAGTAATATAGCTGTGCAATTTTGCGTATACACTTCGGCAGCACTCTCAAATGTCACATCAATTGATGGTCTTGAGTACCATACCGCTTCTGAAACGTCAAGGCCAAAATGCCCGTTCTTTTCTATAAGCGTATGATAATTAGCCGGGGCAATATATATAGCGTTACTTTCTATTTTTTCTTTATCGCTAATTTCAAGGAGTGGCATACAGCTGTTCTGTGCAAATAGTTTTTCTATTTCGCTAAAAAAATTCTTTTTGCGATGTATAACTATGATAACAGTTTTATTAAGGTCATGCGGAAAAGATTTCACCAGCCTCAATATCAATTTAAATGATCCTGCAGAACCACCCACCAGCAATACTTTTGATTTTTGCCAATGCTTTATGATATTGCTTTTAAGAGCCAATTTTTTGATATATATTTTCTTTTTGATTGATCACTTTGAACTTCTTGCGAAAAAAATCAGATCTGATAGTTTCCTTATTGCCCAGGCATAAATAACCCAACGGACACAGGCTTTTATAAAATAGATCAAGTATCCGCTCCTGCAATTCCGTTTCGAAGTAAATAAAAACATTCCGGCAAGCTATCATCTGGAACTCATTAAAAATGGTATCAGATATTAAGTTATGAACAGAAAACAGTGTATTATCTTTCAGTTCGTTATGAATAGCTGCGGCATCATACATAATAGTAAAATGATCTGTTATAGATCCCGGCAAACCGGTAAACAAATAATTTTCTGCATAGCTTTTAATTTTACGCAAACTGTAAATGCCTTTGCGGGCCTCTTTTAACACTTCGGTATTTATATCGGTACCATAGATGAATGACTTTTTGCTTAGCTGTTCTTCTTTTAGCAATATGGCCATCGAGTAAACCTCTTCTCCGGATGAGCAGCCCGCGCACCAAATTTTTATATGCTGATATGTGGACAGGTACGGCAGCACCTGGTTGTTAAGCGATTTGTAAAATGCCGGATCGCGAAACATCTCCGTAACATTAACCGTAATTTCCTCCAAAAATTCCTGAAAAAAGTCGGGGTTATTAACCAATACATGCTTCAAATCATAAAAGCTTAACTTCTTAAGCATCATTATACGATCAAGCCTCCTTTTTAGAGAAGCCTTGGTATAATCACTAAAATCAAACCCGTGTACCTTTTTAACAAGGTTTATCAGTTCGAAAATTTGCGGTGCTGTTAATGTATCCTTATTTATTGTAGCATCCATATTAATTATCCAGCCACAACTGCATCAATGCTACCAACCTGTCCAAATCAACCGGCTTAGTGATATAATCATTTGCACCGGCTGCAATACATTTTTCACGGTCGTCCTTCATGGCCTTTGCGGTTAATGCAATAACAGGGAGTTTTGCCCATTTGTTTTGCTTACGAATATGTCTTGTTGCTTCGTAACCATCCATTTTAGGCATCATAATATCCATGAGCACAATATCAATATCAGCAATCTCCTCCAGTTTGTCAATGGCTTCTAAACCATCATTGGCTATAACTACATTAAGGTCATAACTTTCCAAAACGCTACTCAAGGCAAATATGTTACGCATATCATCATCAACAATAAGCACCTTTTTACCTTTTATAGCATCTTTACTTTTGGTTATAATTTTGGTTTTGCCGGAATTGTTTGCCCTGGTAGCATGTATGCCTGTTTCACTAATTTTATTAAGGAACAGGTTTACCTCGTCTATCAGCCTATCTGAAGACTTACTGGTTTTTACCACCATGGCATTGGCATATTGCATTAACCTGTTTACCGATGTTTTATCAAGCTCCATAGCGGTGTTGATAACAACCGGAAGAACGGCAAAACGGTCAATCGCTTTAATTTTATCTAACAGGTCAAGTCCTGATATATCCGGCAGGTTAAGATCCAGTATCACACACTGATATTCGTTTTCATACAGCATCCTGAAGGCTGATTCGCCGTCAAATGCCTGGTCAACGGTAATACCCTGGCTTTGCATCAAATCTTTTAATGCCTGGCTTTGTGTTTTGTGGTCTTCAACCAGTAATATTTGAGTAAACCTGGTTCCGCTGTTAGCCATAATATCAGCAAATAACTTATCCAGGGTTTCGGTATTTACAGGCTTTTTCAAAAAACTGATAGCCCCCTCTTTACGTACCCGGTTAGCTGCGGCTTCACCTGCCGACATTAGATGTACCGGAATATGCAGCGTGGCTTCATCCATTTTCAATTCCTTCAATATCTGCCAGCCATCTTTACCCGGCAACATAATATCCAATATAACAGCATCAGGCTGCCGCTTCTTTATTATCTCAACAGCGTTTGTTCCCTCATTTACCAGTACAGATTTATAACCATGATTACGGGCATAATCTTCTAATATGTTTGCAAAGTTTTTATCGTCTTCAACAATTACCACTAATGGGTCACGATCACCACTATCAGTTTTTTTAACAGCCTTACTTATTGGATTTGATGATGTGGTAAAGCTTTCAACAGTTTGCACCATATCATCTACCGATGCTATTTTAGCCTCATATGGTAGCGTTAGTATAAACTCGCTACCCACTCCGGGTTCACTGTTAAGGGTAATATCGCCCCCCAATAACGAAGCCAGCTCCCTGCTGATAGAGAGGCCCAAACCTGTACCACCATATCTGCGGCTGGTTGAACCATCGGCCTGCTGAAACGCGTCAAAAATGATCTTTTGTTTTTCTGCAGCAATACCTATACCGCTATCTTTTATAATAAAGCTTACTGTTTTTTCGTGCGGGCCGGGTTTTGCAGTTATACTTATAGAGCCATTTTCAGGTGTAAATTTAAACGCGTTTGATAACAGATTCTTAATCACCTGTTCAACCCTTAACTTATCAGTAAAAATGGTTGCGGGTACATCAATTGCGCTGGTTTGGTAATGTATTTTTTTGTTGATGGCGAACTCTGCAAACAGCGATTGCATATCTGATAATATTTCAGATACTTTAATATTCTCGTTGTGCATCTCCAGCTTACCCGATTCAATTTTTGACAGGTCGAGGATATCATTAATGAGAGTTAACAGGTCATTACCGGCATTGAATATTACGCTGGCATATTTAATCTGGTCTTCAGATAGGTTAGCCGTTTTGTTATCTTTAAGTATACGCGCCAGCACCAAAATACTGTTTAATGGCGTGCGCAGCTCATGGCTCATGTTAGCCAAAAATTCTGATTTGTACTTGCCGGTTGTTTCCAGCTCGTTAGCTTTTATGCTGATAGACTGGTGTGCCTCTTCAATAGCCTGGTTCTTTTCTTGAAGCAAACTTGCTTTTTCTTCCAATTCGGCATTAATGGTACGCAACTCTTCCTGTTGCACGCGCAGCTCTTCCTCTGATGCTTGCAACATTTCTGTTTTGTTCATCAGCTCCTCGTTGGTTACACGCATTTCTTCCTGCTGCGCTTCCAGTTCTTCGGCTTGTTGCTGCGTTTCTTCAAACAGATCATGCAACATGGTGCGTGCCTGCGCGGTGTTTACTGCAATACCAACATTATTGGCAGCCAGTAATACATATTCCTTTATCTCTTCTTTCAGTTGGTTACGGAAACCTACCTCTATAACGCCTTTAAGTTTTTTATCAAAAAAGAAAGGAACAATAAAAGTCTCAATCAGTTCATCCTGCAATAGTGATGTGCCTAACTCCAGCTTATCATTCAATTTGCCTTTTACTAATGTAGCCCGTTCGTCTTTTGCTGCCTGGCCTATCCAACCCTCAGATATACGGAACTGTTGTTTTAAAGCTCCCGGATTATTAAACGCATAAGATGCATACAAATCAAGGCGCTCTTCTGTCTCATTAAATAAATACAACGTACCTGTAAGAGCACTGGCATACCTGCATACTTCTGCCAATATATTTTCTGCCAGTTGCTTTTCGCTTTGCTGCCCCTGTATTTTCTCGTTTAATAAAGTTGTTCCGGTAAGCAACCAGTTTTTTGCTTCGTTCTCGGTTAATATTTTTTCCAGCTCAAGGTTTGCAATCCTTACTTCTTCCTCTGTCTTTTTTTGGCGGGCAAATGTTGCCTGTATATAAAAGAACATTATCACTATAATCAACAGGAATATCCCTGAGCCTATAACTATCACTAAAATAGCATTCTGAGATGCCTTTTCTGAAGCTGCTTTATGCTGTGCAAGTAGTTTACTTTCTGTATCAATAATGCGGTTGTTGATGTCACGGATGCTATCCATGTTACCTTTGCCGTTTAAAAACATATGGTTGCTAACCATATAATCAAGTCCTTTTGCCTCGCGGGTATCTATATTCAGTTTCAAAAGCACCACTTGCCTGTCTACTAATAATTTAAGCGAATCAATTCTTCTAATCTGAACAGGATTACCTTTTATTAATTGGCCCAGTTGCGTTAAATTTTCGTTGATACGCGGAACCGCTAGATTGTAAGAATCAAGAAATGCCTTGTTAGCGGTTGCACCGTAGCCACGCATACCGGTTTCGGCATCAGTAAGCAACTGTAATAAATTGTTAGATGTTGTAATAACTTTTTGGGTATGATCAACCCAAACAGTATCATCTTTAAACTTATTGATACTATTGTAGGATAATATACAAACCAGAAAAACCAGAATTATAGAGATTATAAACCCTGCTAATACCTGGCTACGAAAAGAAGAATTAATCATAAATAGTTATGCGGTTTAATACTGTACAAATATCTTTAAAAAACCTATGGGTTAGATAAAGTTAATAAACATACAGGTAGTAAGATAACTATTGCGGATTAATATAATTGAGTCTTTTAGAAAACATAGCGCCAAAAACAGATAGTATCGCGCCTGCAAATAATACAAACCAACCCCATTTAAATGTAATTTGCCTGGTTAAAAAACCGTTTAACACTTTAAAAGGCACAAAGCTGAATGTAGTTTTCACTTTTAATACAGCGGCTATATACAGCAACATCACTAATACTAAGGCGGCCCAGGCTGCAATACGCGTTACTTTACGCTGATTTAGCACCGTACCCAAAATACCAACAACACCAACCAGCATTATTACAATGCCGTAAGGCTGGTTAAGGTTATAAACGTTCCAGCTGGCTATATGAAATACGCGCAGCATTGGGCAGTAAGTTGCTGCAATGAGCAATATAAAGCCAAATAATGCTATAAGTGATGAGGGACGCATTTTTTATTTTTTGATTTCCATTTTGTCGGCAAAGTGTGCGCAATAATCGCGCAGGTCCTCTACAATATTGGTTTCTCCGGTAGCACGTAAAAAGCTATCGCCCATGGTTTGCAGGGTTTCGTAAAAGAAACGCTTCATCTCATCAACAGGCATGTCTTTTGTCCAAAGATCAATCCTTAGCGTGTTTTTATAGCTTTGATCCCAAAGGGCCAGCATAATTGATTTTACCGGCAGGGCCTCTTTGTTCTGCGAATCGGTTGATTCCCATAAAATATTCTCAGGTACGTTATTATCGTCAAGTTCTATCGTAAGCTTTATTTCAGCAGTTTTCATTTAAGTTTATTTTACAAGTAAAAATATAATTGCCACCAAAGTTATAAAGCTTAGCTCTACAATCCATAGTTTTTTGGTTTGGGCAAAGAAATTACGGAAAATTATATCCAGTAATGACACAACTACCCCAAACAGCACAAATATCAGGCTAATGGTACCGCTCCAATGCTCATAAGGACTGCCTGTGATTTTAGCGCCGTTCAAAAAAATGTAGCCGGCAAGGATAAATAAAGCCGCGCTGGCAAAGTTTAAGGGGCTAATTCTGAATTTTCTGGGTTGATCAACGCTTTCTGCTTGATCGTTTTTGTCCGCCATGTTTAACAGGTTTCTTGTTCTTTGGATTATTGGGTTGTTTTTTAGCTTTTTCAGCTTCAAATTTTTTGATCTGCGCAAGCGATTTCTTTTCGTGGAAAGCCCCTTTAAAATCGGGGTCTTCCTTGCGCTTTTGCATATCTATCTCTTTAGCCTGATCCTGGCGTTCCTCATAAGGGGTATCTTCAACAAAAACGGCATCAGGCATATCACAAACCGGGATGGTTTGTCTTATCAGCTTTTGTATTTTGTTAATATAATACTCTTCAGATGGTGTGCAGAACGTCATGGCTACACCCGAGTTATAAGCCCGGCCTGTACGCCCTATCCTGTGCACATAATCTTCAATTACTACAGGCACATCAAAGTTTATAACATGGCTTACATCGCTCACATCAATACCGCGCGATGCCACATCTGTTGCCACCAGTATTTTTACCTCGTCGTTTTTAAAAGAGTTGATGGAATTGATACGGGTGTTTTGCCCTTTATTGGCGTGTAAAACCTTTACTTCCTTTTCGCCAAACTTACGCAGCAAAAATTTATATACATCTTCGGCAGCTACACGTGTTTTGCAAAAGATCATCAGCTTTTTAATGTCGCCTTCTTTATCTAAAAGGGTTTTAAGCAGATTGATTTTGGTTTTAACATTGGGCACATGATACAGTTGCTGTGTAACGGTTTCGGCTGTAGTAGCCTGCGGCGTTATTTCAATCACTGTAGGAAATTCCAGAAAATTACCTGCAAGCTCATGGATCTTTTCAGACATGGTAGCGGAGAACAACAGGTTTTGACGTTTTACCGGCACAACTTCTAATATCCTGTTTATCTGCGGCATAAAGCCCATATCCATCATCTTATCGGCCTCGTCCAGCACCAGCGTGGTAATGGTTTTGGTAACAATATGCCCGGCTATGTAAATATCCAAAAAGCGGCCGGGAGTAGCCACAATTATATCAACCCCTTTGTTAATGTTCTCTATTTGTGTTTTAGGACCAAGTCCTCCAAATAACACTACTACTCGTAAGTCGGTATTGGCAGCAAAGGCTTTAATATTTTCTTCTATCTGCATAGCCAGTTCGCGCGTTGGCGAAATGATCAATGCCCGCGGATTATCGCCCTGCGCATATTTCAGCTTCATTAAAATAGGCAATACATAAGCCGCGGTTTTACCTGTACCTGTTTGTGCTATACCCATTACATCCTGCCCGTTCATAATTGGCGGGATGGCTTTTTGCTGTATCGGCGTAGCTTCGGTATAACCGGCATCAGCAATGGCGTTAAGGATTTGCCGGTTAAAATTAAATTCTTCAAAAGTTACAGCCATAGCCGCAAAGATAAGGTTTTTGTGCGAAGCACATCTGAAAGACGGAAAGTCCGAAAGTCGGAAAGGCCGAAAGACAAGAAGTGAGAAAGAAGGCTGAAAGATTTAAAGCTGCAAAAACTGCTTATTCTAACTTGTTTGTTACCGTCTTTCAGACTTTCGGACATCGGACTTCCCTACTAACCCTTATATTTGCTGTATGTCATCTATCATCATAAAAAAAGCAACAATTGTTAACGAGGGTCGCCAGCAAATAGCTGATGTACTGGTTAAGGATGGTTTTATTGAGCGGATTGAAAGCCAGATAAATACCCCGGCAGATAAGGAGATTAATGCAGAGGGCCTTTATCTTTTCCCCGGTTGTATTGATGATCAGGTGCATTTTCGCGAACCGGGACTAACACATAAGGGCAATATCCAATCAGAATCAAGGGCGGCCGTAGCCGGGGGTATTACTTCTTTTATGGAGATGCCTAATACTGTACCTAACACCCTTACCCAACAATTGCTTAAAGATAAATATGAGATAGCTGCACATAACTCGCTGGGTAACTATTCGTTTTTTATGGGAGCATCAAACAATAACCTTGATGAGGTTATGCGTACCGATGTTAAAAATGTTTGCGGCATAAAGGTTTTTATGGGTTCATCAACCGGGAACATGCTGGTAGATAAT
>JAQBNY010000164.1 GCA_028288315.1 Mucilaginibacter sp. | reverse complement strand
ACTAAACCTAATTTTAAACTAATATTAAACCCTAAACTGTAATGTTCGTAGCAATTATTGGAATCATTTTGCTTGTTATAGGCACAATGGTAAAACGTTCGCCTGAGCCGGGCAGCCGCTTTGGTGGCATAATAAGACTTGTAGGCGTTGCGGTTATAGCCCTTGGCCTGCTGTTTTCTGTTTTTAAAGTGATAGAACCAGGTAAAGTTGGTGTGCAAGTATTGTTTGGTAAGGTGCAGGATGACGTGCTGGAAAGTGGTTTGCATATCATTAATCCGTTGGTTGATGTAACCACTTTTGATATTCAAACCCAAAACTATACCATGAGTGCAGTACATACCGAGGGACAGTTGCAGGGCGATGATGCCATAAGAGTATTATCATCTGATGGTTTGGAGGTTACTATTGATCTTTCTGTGTTGTATAAAGTAAACCCGGCTAAAGCACCCTTTATTTTGCAAAACATTGGTATGGATTATGTAGATAAAATTGTTCGCACCGTATCACGTACGGCTATTCGTGATAATGCGGTGAATTACGTAGCGGTGGATCTTTACTCTATAAAAAGACAAGAATTTCAGGATAAGATAAACCGCACCATCTCATTAAGCTTTGCAAAAAGAGGGCTGGAGCTGCAACAGATACTGATCCGTAATATTTCTTTACCGGCATCGGTAAAAGCAAGTATTGAGTCAAAGATAAATGCCGAGCAAGAAGCACAAAAAATGCAGTTTGTATTACAGAAAGAACGCCAGGAGGCAGACCGTAAGCGTGTTGAAGCACAAGGTATAGCTGACTATCAAAAGATACTTTCAACGGGGTTATCTGATAAACAGCTACAATACGAAGCTATTAAAGCCCAAAAGGAAATAGCGCTATCGCCAAATGCTAAAGTTATAATAATTGGCAACGCAAAGGCAAACCCTATAATGTTAAGTGATAAGTAAAAAGCAATGGCACAGATAGATGCTAATCTGTGCCATTGCTTTAAAAGTTTAATTAGTATCTATTTAAAATACTTTTCGTATTCTGCGGGTATTCCCTTAATAGGTTTGATCATTATATCTTTATAATAGACCTCCGCAGCCTCACTTTGCAGTTGCAGCTTGCCTTTTATTAATGGTTTAAGAGTGTTACCATCTTTATATCTTGACCCTGACAATGCCATAACTACTTTGCCATTCACAATGTGCAGACTCTTATCGCCGTAGGTAATCAATTCAATTTCGTTCCACTCGCCCGGTTTATCCATGTTGGTTCCTGCCTGGCAAAAACCACCATTTGGGCCGCCGCCTGCAAACGTGGTTAATTTTCCATTATTGTCGAATTTATAGCTGGAATCTTTCACCGCCCTAACATCAACCTGCGAACCGGCCTGTGACCAGTAATCGCCCGGGCTGTTCTCAATCACCTGGAACTCCTGGCTCAACATCCAGCTGCGCCAGTATTCAACACCGCATTTCCCTTGTGAGTGATATAACAAGCCCGAATCTTTTGGCTCATTAATCCTCGGCACCCACTTTTTAGTGCCCCATTTATACTTTAACTTAATATGGTAGTTCTCAAATTCTTGTTTAGTAAACACACATCCATATATTTCGCCGGTTATATGTAATACAGGCTCGCCGTTTACCATATCTACAGAAAACACATTGGCTTTATTAACATTATAGCCAATAGGTTTAATCTCAACACCATTTTCGTCAACAGGGGGTTTGCCTTTGTAGCCTAACTTATGGTAAAAGCTCTGGTATATCTCCCATTTTGATAAGCTTTTATCCAACAATGGTGTCCATTCTGATGGTGGCTGAAACGAGGCTCCGGTTATTAAGCATAGCGCACAGCAAAGGCAGGTTAATAAGTTTTTCATCGTAGTATAAGTAGTTTAAATTTATTTATTTAGCAGGTACTTTCAAGTTTAAAGCTTCCATATATCCCTTGTTGGGAATGCAGTTAACAAACTTGCTGTTTTCCAGAAAGCCATATAACGCTTGCTTTATTTGTTCCCTATCTGCAGGTGCAGCTTTACGGATTTCATCAAAACTTGAGCGGGGTTTTTCTGTATACTCTATTATTTTATCATAATTAGCCGGTATATTAAAGCTCATAAAACCCTTGGTATTATCCAGCTTTTTATAAGGCCAGTAATGCCAGCCGATATTATTTTTTTCACACACTATCCTAAAATCCCTTACCCACTCGTCGGTATTTTCGCCAGTTTCACCTACGTAAATAGGAACATTGTATTTGTTTCTAAAGTCTATATATTCCTGTATAACTTTTTGAGTAGGATCTGTCCAGTATTTATGGAAAGTGTAAACCAGTTTCGGATCAAACGACTGTCCAAAAACTTTAAAGTTACTGTCCCATTGGGCGCCACCTATGAATAGGATATGGTTCTTATCCACAGTACGAATTGCAGCTGTTATTTCTTTGTAAGTCGGCTCCAAATGCGGGTTCAGGTCATTTACATCAAAGTAATGCGCTATAGGTTCATTCAGCAGGTCATATCCTAAAATAATCGATTCATTTTTGTAATGATCTGCAATTTTTTTCCAAATATCAGCAGTTAATTTACGGCTTGCAGCACTTTTAAATAAGAATGGAAAACCGTTGCCATCATCAATATTATCGCCTGTTTGGCCGCCCGGTGCACAGTGCATATCAAGCATTACATACAGGTTTTCCTTTTTACACCAGCCTATTAACCTATCCAGTAGTTCAAACCCACGGTTAGGATTGTTTTGCCCCATGTAATCCTCAGCTGTAAAAAGCTTATAGTTAAACGGAACACGGATTGAGTTACAACCGGAGGCTTTTAAAAAGTGAATATCAGCCTCGGTAATATAAGTATCCTGATACTTGCGCCAAAAAAGTTTCATTTCTTCGGGGCCAACCAGTTCGGTAAGTGTCTCGTTGATTAACCTTTGCGAGTTAACCGCCTTAAATTTAAACATATAACCTTCTGGCACCAGCCAGTTACCAAGGTTAGTCCCTTTTATCAGGAACGGTTTACCATCGGTACCAATAACATCTTTTCCTTTAACACCAATAAATTTTGCGGTTTGCGCGGTTAAATTAAATGTGCATGTAAACAGCACAAACAGAATAGCAATTACTTTTTTCATTATTATAACAAGGTTTATTTATTAATCATTTTATAGAAACGTACATAATTTACATTCATTGTTGCCGGGAAATATGGCATCATCAACACCTTTTGCTCCGCCGATAACAGATGTAGTTGTTGGCAGCGTTGGTTTAGGGCTCATGCTTAGCACCAGAACATGCACGAAACTTAAAGTAATAAAAAAGACCTGCCGAAGCATTTCTTATATCTTTCATGGCGGTGCTAATGCTATTTTGACCTATAGTTGGTGTATGATTTACACAAATGTAAACTATTTATATAAGGATATTTAACAGTTTACTTTGCTTGGCTTTATTAAAATGCGTAATTTGTAACATAAGGTTATTAATCAATGAAAAAGCTTTTTAAAAGATTTAAAATCAACTGTCTTTTATTAGTCGGCTTATTTTTACTGCATACCGGCACGGAGGCACAAAATTTAAAAGTGGCAATAGCAGCTAATTTGCAACCGGTTATGAAAGTATTGCAAAAAGATTTTAAGCAAAAAACTGGGATAGGTGTTGATGCCATATCGGGCCCATCGGGCAATTTGGCTACACAAATACAAAATGGCGCTCCCTTTGATGTATTTTTATCTGCCGATACCAAATTCCCTGTTAATCTGTATAAAAGTGGATACGCTTTGAAAGCTCCTGTTTTGTATGCCGAGGGAGTGCTAATTATATGCAGTACAAAAAAAATAGACTTAAAAAATTGGCCCGAGTTGTTAACATCAAACAAGGTTGAAAAAATTGCTATTGGCAATCCATCAATAGCGCCTTACGGCAAAGCGGCAGAACAGGCACTGAAAAAAGCAGGAATATATGACCAGGTTAAGCCAAAAATTGTTTTAGGAGAAAGCATTACACAGGTTAACACTTACATTACAACCGGGACGGTACAAATTGGCTTTACTACATTGGCATTCACCAATGAAGTGAAAAATAAATTCCCGCTCACATACGCGCTGGTAGATCCTAATACTTACTCATCCATACAACAAGCCATGGTACTGTTAAAACATGCCGAACATAATGCCAATGCCGAAAAATTTTATCAATACATTTTAAGCGCTCCTGCTAAAAAAATATTTAAGGCATTTGGTTATCATGTGCAATAAAACCAACCCCTATTAATGGACTTGTCACCTGTTTGGCTCACCCTAAAATTAGCAACTCTTACTACGTTAATATTGTTGCTGATAGGCTTGCCTGTGGCATGGTGGCTATCAAAAAAGCGATCGCTCTTTAAAATTGTTATCGAGGCCATTATTACCATGCCATTGGTTTTACCACCCTCCGTGTTAGGGTTTTATTTATTGCTGGCATTTAGTCCGCAGCGCGGGTTTGGCAAATGGCTAAATGAGGTGTTTAATGTGCAGTTTGTTTTTTCTTTCCAGGGATTAGTGCTGGCATCGGTTATTTACAGCATGCCATTTATGGTTAGCCCGGTTAAGTCGGCTTTTCAGCAGTTGCCATTATCGCTGTCGCAGGCATCATACACATTGGGAAAAACGCAATGGCAAACTTTCAGGCACATATTGTTACCCAACATTAAGCCCTCGTTACTCACTGCCACTGTACTCACCTTTGCCCACACACTGGGCGAATTTGGTGTGGTGCTGATGATAGGCGGCAACATTCCCGGGATTACACGGGTAGCATCTATAGCCGTTTATGACTCGGTTGAGCAGATGGATTACACATCGGCCAATAATTATTCGCTTATTTTGTTTGCTATTACCTTTATATTGGTGATTGGTGTGTTTATATATAACAAATACCAGGTAAAAAGTCCTTTAGAATGATAGCAGTTGATATTGAAAAAAAGCTAAAGGCTTACAACGGGCTGCAGATATTGCAGGTAAAAAAGGAATTCGAGCCAGGTAGTGTCACCCGAATAACCGGCCCATCAGGCGCAGGGAAGACTACTTTTATAAAAATGGTAGCCGGACTGATAGCACCGGATAAAGGCAGCATTACAGCTAATGAAACATGGTTTGATAGCAATCAAAAGATCAACCTTACCCCACAGCAACGGCGAATTGGCTTTGTATTTCAGGATTATGCCTTGTTCCCTAACATGACGGTTAAGCAACACCTGGAGTATGCTACCAATGATGCGCAATGGATTGCCCGGCTGCTTAACATTGGCCAGTTAGATACTTTTACAAATCACAAACCCGGGCATCTCTCCGGCGGGCAACAGCAACGATTAGCTATTTTACGGGCCCTCGCCATCAAGCCCCAATTATTGTTGATGGATGAGCCGTTTTCGGCATTAGACGTTAAAATGAAGGTTAAATTAATTACAGATTTACAAATTCTTTTTAAAGAGGTTGGTGCTACTGTGCTGATTGTAAGCCATAACCCACAGGAGTTAGACGGAGTTAGCAGTGATGAACTGGTTATGGGTGAGATTTAGACTTGGCAACTTATGGAAAATTTTTGGGTTTGCTGATTTTTTCCTGCGCAAAAGCCGCACCTGAACATATTACGAATAGTAGTATTAATTTTTTCATAAAAGATGGGATTTCTAAAAGCTAAAATTATTTAATTATCGTATATTATACATATTAAAAGTCTGAAGAATCCGTATACGAGCAAAAAGGCGATTTACGCTAAGCAATAATTAATAAGTAATTTTACTTAGAATCCTTGATAATGAAAGTCATAAAAGAAAAGCATTCCCTGTTAATGAGGTGGACGCATTGGGTTAACTTCCCAATCATCGCCATTATGATATGGAGCGGAATGCTTATCTATTGGGCAAGCGACACCTATTCTATCACTTTATTTGGGCATACTTATTTCAAGTTCTTCCCCGAAGAGTTTTATAAGGCCTTACACATTCCTAAACGCCTGGCAGAAGGAATGGCGTTCCATTTTTTGTTTATGTGGTTCTTTGCCATTAATGGCTTACTCTATGTTTTGTATACGCTTATATCCGGCTCATGGCGGGAACTGGTTCCGCAACGCAAATCGTTTAAAGAAGCATGGCTGGTGTTATTGCATGATCTGCATATCCGCAAAATGGCACCTCCACAAAATAAATATAATGCTGCCCAGCGTATTGCTTACACAGCCATCATTATAATGGGATTTGGATCATTAATAACGGGTTTAGCAATTTATAAGCCGGTGCAATTTAATACCATTACCTGGCTGTGCGGAGGCTATCATGCTGCACGGATAGAGCATTTTGTTTTAACCATAGGCTATGTGCTATTTTTTGTCATTCACGTAGTACAGGTGGTTTTAGCGGGATGGAACAATTTCCGGTCGGTGATATCCGGTTTTGAAGTAGTAAATGAGCAGCCCAAACCTGCTATACAACCAGCACCCAAAGAAGATGGAGAATAATAAGAAGCCAAAAAAAGAACTTACTGTTGATCAGAAGATCAAAAGGCGAAATTTTATCTCATTCGGAGTGTTTGCGGTAATGGGTGGGGCAGCCTATGAGGGCTGGCAATGGCTTTACAAAGCACCAAAAGAGGCGGTAGGCATAACTGCCGGAGCGCGCCAACCTTTACGCAAAGCACTAAACAAAACCGAACTTTTCTTCCGCAATTTTTTTAGCAATAACCACCTGGTAAAAACATATCCAAAAGAAATGGCAGCCAAAAACGTGCGCCATAATAGTGATATTGGTGTACAGGGGAAATTTGTTGTGGATGATTGGAAACTACAGGTTAAAAAACATACCGGCGAGATTATAAACATTACCATAGACCAGATTAAAGCTCTGCCAAAAACGGAGATAGTATTCGACTTTAAATGCGTAGAAGGCTGGGACCAGATACAATATTGGGGGGGTGTAAAATTGATTGACTTTATTGAACACTTTGGGTTAGTCGAAGAGACCAAACTGGGCTATGTTGGGTTAATGACGCCTGATGAAAAATATTATGTTGGGCTTGATATGCCAAGCGCTGTGCACCCGCAAACCATACTGGCTTACGAAATGAACGGCAAGCCGGTACCTGTTAATCACGGCGCTCCGTTAAGGCTTATTATACCTGTTAAGTATGGAATTAAAAACTTAAAGCGAATTGGCAGTATTACTTTTAGTGACACTCGCCTGCCTGATTAT
Organism: Mucilaginibacter sp.; assembly: GCA_028288315.1. Lineage (GTDB taxonomy): Bacteria > Bacteroidota > Bacteroidia > Sphingobacteriales > Sphingobacteriaceae > Mucilaginibacter. The sequence goes on along the minus strand of JAQBNY010000164.1, from coordinate 1,277 downwards.
TGGGCCGAAAACGGCTATGATTATTATTCGGGGCTGTAGGGCTTAAATATTACACTTAATATTTGCATATTGCAGGCAATGGCGCTTGCTAAATTGCCCTTTTCTAAACAGCTTGCTTATGCCTGTGGTATGATAGGCTGGAGCACCATGACCAATATTATTATTGTAATGCTGCCTTATTTTTACCTGCCTCCAAACAATGCGGGTTTAATGCCGCTTATTCCTCAATTGCTTGTTTTCGGGATTTTTAATATCCTATCACTCATTACAGCTTCGGGCCGTTTAGTTGATGCTTTTTTTGATCCCTTTATTGCCTCTTTGAGTGATAAAAGCAATAACAAACACGGCAGGCGTATCCCTTATATGCAATGGGCTATTTTGCCCGCTGTTGTTTTTTGCGCGCTCACTTTTTACCCATGGGTAAAGGGCGAAAGCGTTCACAATGCCTGGTGGCTTACATTAACGCTCATTTTCTTTTTTATGGGCGCCACAACTTATATTATCCCATACAATGCCCTGTTACCAGAATTAACAAACACCGCTGCCGAAAGGGTAAAGCTATCATCATTACAACAAGTTGGCTTTGTTATAGGCATTGTCCTATCAGCCACGGTAAATAATTTTGCCAACCTTATAGAATACTATTTTAATATTACCAACCGAAATACTGCTGTACAATACACTATTTGGGGAATGGCTGTTTTTTCAGGCTTAATAATGCTGATACCGATATTTTCTATTGACGAAAAAGCATATTCGAATAGCAAGCCTTCGCATTTGCCATTATTGCCTGCCATTCGTAAAACATTCCAGAACCGTAATTTTAAATACTATCTCATTTCAGATTTTTCCTACTACATGGCACTGAGCATTATATCAAGCGGCTTATTGTTCTTTATAACAGTGCTATTACCTCTGCCAGAGTCTATGGGTGGAACCCTGATGGGAATGATGGTAATGGTGTCTTTAATTTTTTATCCGTTAGTAAATTACCTGTCAAAACGGATAGGTAAAAAACCTATTGTGTTGTTTTCATTTGGTATGCTCAGCCTCATATTTGTAGCCATATTTTTCCTGGGGAAATTGCCTTTTGAGCCCACAACGCAAATTTATATATTGGTATTAAGTGCCTCGTTTCCGTTGGCATCGCTTGGTATTTTACCCAATGCCATTCTTGCAGAAATTGCCCAGGATGATGCTAAACGCACCGGCGAAAATCGCGAAGGGATGTTTTTCGCTGTGAAATATTTGTTTGTAAAATTAGGACAAACATTGGG
>JAQBNY010000133.1 GCA_028288315.1 Mucilaginibacter sp. | reverse complement strand
ATAATTAGAAATTGAAATATAAAGTACGAATGAATAAAGGCTTACTTACCTGCACTGCGTTGCTATTGGGCACTATCTTGTTTGCCCAGCAACCAAACCTGGTTAAATATGTTAATACCCGTCAGGGTACTAACACAAAGTACGAATTCTCTTACGGTAACACTTACCCGGCTACATCTCTGCCTTTTGGTATGAACACCTGGACACCACAAACCGGAAAGAACGGTGATGGCTGGAAGTATCAGTATTTCGAGAAAACCATCCGGGGCTTTCAACAATCGCACCAGTGCAGCTCATGGGTTAACGATTACGCTGTGTTTAGCCTGATGCCCGTTACCGGTAAATTGGTAGTTAACGAAAATGAAAGGGCCGCATCATTTAGCCATAATAACGAAATTGCACAGCCAAGTTATTATAAGGTTAAGCTGGATAATAACATCATTACAGAAATTAGCCCTACAGAACGTGGTGCCCATCTGCGGTTTACGTTCCCTAAAGGTCAGGGCTCATACCTGGTGCTGGATGGTTACACCAAAATGAGCATGGTGAAAATTGATGCTGCTAAAAGGACGATAAGCGGCTGGGTAAATAACTGCCGCTGGGCACCGCAAAGCTTTAAGAATTATTTTGTAATTGTATTTGATAAACCTTTTGCAGGTTATGGTACCTGGGAAAATAAAAAAAATACCACAAACGCTCAACAAACAGAAGCCGAAGGGGATGGCGTAGGCGCCTATCTGAAATTTAAAGACGGTGAAACGGTATCTGCAAAAGTAGCGTCATCTTACATCAGTCCCGATCAGGCGCAGCTAACGTTGCAAACAGAGCTTGGCCAATATCGCTCGTTTGAAGATACCCACAAAGCCGCAGATAAGATTTGGAACACGCTGTTGGGCCGTATGACGGTAGAAGGTGGCACCGAAGAGCAAAAGGCTACATTTTACTCTTGCTTGTATCACGCCAACCTGTTTTCGCACCAGTTTTTTGAGTATGGTAAAGATGGTAAGCCTTATTACTACAGCCCTTATGATGGTAAAATTCATGACGGATACATGTATACCGATAATGGCTTTTGGGATACCTTTCGGGCGCAATTCCCATTAAATACTATTATGCACCCCAAAATGGAGGGGCAGTATGTAAATGCTTTACTGGATGCGCAGCAGCAGTGCGGCTGGCTGCCGGCGTGGTCGTTCCCGGCAGAAACAGGTGGCATGCTGGGCAACCACTCTATATCACTATTAACTGATGCGTGGGTAAAAGGTATCCGCACATTTGATCCTAAACGTGCCTTAGACGCTTACTACCATGAAGCGACTAACAAAGGGCCCTGGGGAAGTGCCAACGGCAGGCCCGGATGGAAAGAATATTTTGCCGATGGCTATGTGCCATTTACACCGCAAACACAAGGCGCTACCGCCTGGACGCTGGAGTTCGCTTACGACGATTTTTGCGGTTATCAGTTGGCTAAGCAAACCGGCAATGCCCATTATCAAAACGTGTTTGGCCGGCAGATGTATAATTATAAAAACCTGTTTGATGTGAAAACCGGTTTTATGCGTGCTAAAGATGCTCGTGGGAATTGGATAGAACCTTTTGATCCGCTGGATTGGGGCGGCCCTTATACCGAAGGAAATGCATGGCACTGGACATGGTCGGTTTTTCAGGATGTGCAAGGCTTAATTAATTTAATGGGCGGCAACAAGAATTTCACTGATAAAATGGACGCGATATTTACCGAGCCGGGAACCATTAAAGTAGGGGGCTATGGGCAGGTAATTCATGAGATGACAGAAATGGCAGCTTTTAAAATGGGCCAGTATGCGCAGGGTAACGAACCTATACATCACATGATGTACCTGTACAATTATGCCGGTCAGCCTTGGAAAGCGCAACAACATCTGCGCGAGGTAATGGATAAAATGTACAATGCTACAGAAAACGGTTATCCGGGTGATGAGGATGAGGGGCAAATGTCATCGTGGTACGTACTGAGCGCCGCGGGTTTTTACAGCGTTTGTCCGGGTACCGACCAATATGTAATAGGTAGCCCTGCATTTAAAAAGATGACCATTACGCTGGAAAACGGCAAGAAATTCACCATTGAGGCTAATAATAACAGCAGCCAAAATGTGTATATCCAGTCGGCCATGCTAAACGGCAAGCCTTTTACACATAACTGGATAAGCCATGCTGATATCATAAACGGCGGCATCCTGCATTTTGAAATGGGGGATAAACCCAACACAAGCAGGGGACTTGCTTTGGAAGATAAACCATTTTCCCTGTCAAAAAGCGAACAGCTATGATCTGTAAAAAATGATCTTTTATGCTGTCTGGCTGGCTGGCCGGGGTTATTCCGTAAGTATAAAGCGTACCAAAAACTGGTGCTGATGAATATGGTGCATCTTAATCCCGACGAGCCACAAACGGTATCCGATACCTGGGCGCATCTTTTTAAATACTAGCTAAAACGATTTATTTTGTTTTGATGTATTTATTTGTAACATTACCTTACCAATTACATGACCATGATGAAATTCTTTTTTATAATAATGCTGTTCCTTTCCGGTTTAGTATCGGCTAATTATGTCAATGCTCAGCTTGCCGATGTCCGGATGCGCAAACGGCAATGGAATGCGCAATGGATAGCTGCACCTGGCGATAAGGGTGTCAGTTATGGCGTTTTTTATTTCCGGAAAAATATTGATCTCGCAGTCAAGCCCGCATCATTCATTGTCCATGTATCTGCAGATAACCGCTATAAATTGTATGTTAACGGCACGCTGGTTTCATTGGGGCCGGCACGAGGTGACACCTATTACTGGAATTATGAAACGATTGACCTCGCACCATATCTTTCCGCTGGAAAAAATACAGTAGCTGCGCTCGTTTGGAATGAGGCCCAATACAGTCCCGCAGCGCAGATCAGTGTACGCACAGGTTTTATTTTACAGGGCAATTCGCTAACGGAAGAAATATTAAACACCAACA
>JAQBNY010000092.1 GCA_028288315.1 Mucilaginibacter sp. | reverse complement strand
ATTGGCATTTGGAGATACTTCCATGGTAATTCGACTGATTAGGACACGCTTATATAAACTGGAGGATCTTAGCGGCGATACGTCAATGAACTCCATGATTCTGAATTGCAAAGGGCTGTTAAAATATTCCAGAACAGGCACGGATTGGTTATCAATGGCTTACTAAATAAGGAAACTTTAGCTGAGCTAAATGTGTCATTGCCGGCACGAATAAAGCAAATACTGGTAAATATGGAACGAAGCCGCTGGTTGCCGGTTAGTTTAGACGTCGATTATGTTGCTGTAAATATACCCGAATTTAAAATGCACATTTACCATGCAGACAGCCTGCTTTGGAGCTGCAATGTGGTGGTGGGTAAAACCCAGCATCCTACCACAGCGTTTTATGGCGAAATACAATTTGTGGTTTTTAGCCCCTACTGGAATGTACCGCCGAGTATATTAACTAATGAGGTGATACCAGGCATGAGAAAGAATACTTCTTATCTACAGGACCATAGGATGGAGATAACCGGCCATCGTGACGGATTGCCTGTTGTGCGGCAAAAGCCCGGCGACGACAATTCCTTGGGATTGGTAAAATTTCTGTTCCCGAATAGTTACAATATCTATCTGCATGATACCCCTTCAAAATCATTATTCGGCGAAACCTCAAGGGCGTTCAGCCATGGTTGCATTCGTATAGCCGAGCCTGCAAAGTTTGCCAGCTTCGTATTAAAGGATAATCCTGAATGGACCGATGAGAAGATCAACCGAAATATGCATGCAGGCAAAGAACGTTACATTACATTAAATAAAAAGATACCTGTATTTTTAGCCTATTTTACCGCTTTTGCTGATCGGGGCGGGCACCTGAATTTCAGGAAAGATATTTATAATCTGGATAAACGCCTGGCAGAGATGCTGGTATCCGACGCAGGGGATGCGGCAGAATAAAATAGTGTCTTTTGAACGAAGCGCCTTTAAAGAGACTGTATGTTTAAGTCTTAAATAAGCAACAATAGCCAAATACAGGAACGATATGCAAGAATTGCTGGTCAGTAGATACGGTGTTATAGTTGTGGTTTGTGATAAGCATCATGTCCCCTCATGATGATTGTCATAGCTGCCGGCTGCCAATAGCCTATAGTCCTGATGGGATCACTGAATCGTCCTGAAATAAGTTGACAGATTTACGATAGTCCCAGTTACGCGAGTAACTGGGATTTTTGATTATAAACACTTTCGGGTATTTTCATTTTCAAATACAAGCTTGTTTTTAAGCTTATCCATATTTCACGAGTTTTCATAAAAGTACTGGCCCATCGCAATTTCTGGCGCATTAAAAATCTAAAATTGTTGCGATTCCAAAAAATTCAGACACTTGGAGGGTTGTAAACAGAATTGGTAAAAATATTTCCTACTATCAAACCTAAAAACACAAAATTTTTCCAGAATTACTATTTAGCTTGCTATTAATTATTGAAGTTTCAATCAGAATAATATACTATATATTGAAAAAGCTCCTCTATATTCTTCATTAATACAAGATTCGTCAATGTATTTTTAACTAATAACACCCATGGCAAACCGACAAAGAAAACGCGCACAGACTATTATAAGATGTCTTAAAAATGACGCTTATTTAAGTCAAATCCATGCAGAGGAACAGGAAATTAATAAAATCAGAAAAGATATTGGATATCCTCAGCTCCCACGCATTATTACCTTTGAAAAAGGAAAGCTTAAAGTATTAGATGTCTTTTCTAAACTATTTGATCAACACCTTTACAGTTTGAATTAAATGAGCTTTAGGTTTTCTGTGCAGTAGTCCCTACAACAACTGGTGGCAAATGGTTTTACTTAAACCATCAGGAGCACACCGCTAATGAATACGGCGGGACAGGTTATGTCATCTAATATGATGAGGCAGCCTGCCACCAATCCCTGTACGAGATCGAACTCGTACAGGTCTAAAGTGTATGATAGGTAAATGGCGGTGCAAAATGTAAACCGTTTTGTGGACGAATTGATTGAAATCGGAGATTTTGCAAAAATTCTTGAGAATAGATAAATCAATTATAATGTGTGTTTTTTTGCACTCATTGCAACTTGATGGTTACAAAATCAAGCCCTTAATTATTTTAAAGACTTATATTTGAGCAAAAGAATACAATGTCAATCACATCGCAGGAAGAATTATTTGGAATGAAAGAAGTAAGCAATGCTGTTGCCGAAACATTAAAGCAGATGCGTAAGCATGCTGTACCAGGTATGTCGACTCAGGAGCTAGACGATTTTGGGGGTAATATCCTGAATCAAATGGGAGCCAAGTCTGCACCCAGGCTAACCTATGGTTTTCCGGGATGGACCTGCATCAGTGTGAACAACGAGGTGGCACATGGTATTCCAACTAAGGATAAGATTTTGAATGAGGGGGATCTGATCAATATCGATGTCTCTGCAGAACTAAACGGTTTCTGGGCAGATAATGGCGGCTCATTTATACTTGGTCGTGATTTAAATCGGCTACAACCCCTAGTTGATGTTTCTAAACAAATTTTGAAAAAGGCAATTATTCAGATTAAGGGTGGTGTAAGAATTGCAGATATCGGTAGATTGATTGAAATGCAGGCCAAACAAGTAGGTTATAAAGTGATCAAGAACCTTGCAGGGCACGGTGTAGGAAGAAGTCTGCATGAAGAACCTCATGATATATTGAACTGTTATGACAGGTACAACACCAACCGTTTCAAAAAGAATTCTATTGTAGCGATTGAGACTTTTATTGCTACGGACTCCAGCTATGCAGACCAGCAGGAAGATGGCTGGACCTTGATAGGAAACCGTGGTGGGTATGTAGCCCAGCATGAGCACACCATTATGGTAACTAATGGTATGCCCGTAATTCTTACTGCTGCAAACGAGATTTGGGGGTAATCAAGCTCCATTTTATCAACTCCCGCTCACGCGAGTTTACAATTGTAGCCTACCCCCCCAAATAAAAAAGCCTCCCATTTTCATGAAAGGCTTCCGGGTAAATGATGGGGGTTCGAACCCAAGTGTGCGGAAGAAGGGACTCGGCCCTCTGCGGTTATAGTACCCAGCGCCGGAGTCGAATCAGGAAGTATAATTAGAGCGGAATAGAACTTGCGTATATTAAGGCATAACACCCGGAACAGCTTATACTACCTAACCCCCTCTTTATTGTATTTGCTCCTATATTCTAGTGGCGACATTCCTGTAATTTTCCTAAACACTTCACGAAATGCTTTCACATCTGAATAGCCCACATCATACATTACTTCATTAATTGTTTTACGGTTGGTTTCGAATGCTCTTTTTGCCGATTCAATTTTTACTCTTTGTAAATATTCAAGAGGAGTATTTCCTGTTGCTTTGATAAACCTTCTGTCAAAGTTCCGCCTGCCAACAGCAAATCTGGACGACAAATGTTCAAAAGACATTTTTTCATGAAGATTATTTTCAATATAAGATTGTGCTTCTTTTACCATTTCATCTCCATGCAACTTCTGTCCTTTAAATATTATAAATTCTGATTGACTTTGCCTGTCCATTTCAATCTGAAAAACTTTGGAACAATAAATAGCTGTTTGCCTGTCGAACTTTTTTTCTACAAGGTAAATTAATAGATTTAGAAAAGAATAAGCCCCGCCATTTGTATAAATTCCATTTTCATCAGTAATCAATTTATCAGTTTGTAAATTCACTTTTGGAAACATGCTTCTGAAATTATCTGCAGCAATCCAATGAGTTGAACAGCTTTTGCCATCCAGTAAACCAGTTGATGCCAGCAGATATGCACCCGTGCAAACACTTGCTATTTCGGCACCGTTTTTATATTGCTCTGCAATCCAACTGATAAGTGCCTTGTTCCCCTTCACAGCGTTTTGATAATTATGGTTCAATGACGGAATAATTACGAGATCGGTTTTTGTGATAGCGGAAATGTTGGTATGCGGCTTCACAGTAAACAAGCCGTTATAGAATTCCACTTTTTCGGAAATACCTGCTAATTCAATTTTAAACAATTCTTTTCTCCCGCTTTCTTTCCAATACTCATTGGCCCTCGTCAATATTTTGTACGAACCTACAATACTACTTAAGTTATTCGGCCCATCCGGAACAAGTATAGTGATATGTTTCATTGAAGTATTTTTAACAAATATAAAGATTTACCTATGTCCAAATCAACCCGCTATAAAGTCTATTTTACACCTTCTTAGCTACTAATAAGTATGTTAACTTTATATCACTATAATTTAATAACAATTAAAACCATGGATAATCAAGATTTTACCGCTGCCTTCTTGGTAAACCAAACTCCGAAGGAAGCATTCGATGCCATCACTAATATTCGTGGATGGTGGTCAGAAGGAGTTGAAGGGGGTACAGACAAACTAAACGATGAATTTATCTATCACTATAAAGATATTCATTACTGTAAAACGAAATTGATTGAACTGGTTCCAGATCAAAAAGTGGTTTGGCTGGTGCTGGACAATTACTTCAAATTCACTAAAGACAAAAGCGAATGGATAGGCACAAAACTCGTTTTTAATATTTCGGAAAAAGACAATCAAACAGAGATCAGGTTCACTCATGAAGGGTTGGTTCCCCAATATGAATGTTATGAAATATGCAGGGAAGCATGGACCAATTATATACATGACAGTTTACGCAACCTTATTACTACCGGCAAAGGGCAACCTAACTCTAAAGAAGATGATGGCTTTAATGTGCAATTGGTTGAAAAATGGAAACTCGAGCAATAGTATTGCTAACCGCTGATAACAACCCATAAAACAATAGTATGAATAATAATAAAGACTTTACAGCTACCTTTTTGGTTAATCAAACCCCTAAAGAAGTATACAATGCCATCAATAATATTCGTGCATGGTGGTCAGAAGATTTTAAAGGCAATTCACAAAAACTAAATGATGAATTTGAGGTCCGTTTTGGAGACGTGCACTATTCCAAGCAAAAATTAATAGAGGTAGTACCTGACAAGAAAGTTGTTTGGCTTGTTACGGACAGCCATTTGAGTTTTCTTAAAGATAAAAGCGAATGGACCGGTACAAAAATTAGTTTTGAAATTTCTAAAAAGGACAACAAAACACAAATCCACTTCACTCACCTGGGTTTAGTTCCCGAAATTGAATGTTTTGGTGACTGTTCAAATGGATGGAACCACTATTTGCAGCATAGTTTATTGATCTTGATAACTACCGGTAAAGGGCAACCTAATCAAAAAGAAATTGAGATATAGGCCGGCAGTAATGTACAAGATAAGATTGGACATATAAAAAATCGTCGACAAAGTAGTTACTGTGGAGGGTATATCCACTACATCACAGTTTAGAATATCGATTTGTGAAGCTACTTACTCTTAACTAATGATATCAGAGTATCCTGTGGCATAGGGTGCAGCTTTTTTATTTGTTTAAGCTCAATACTGGTTTTAGCCCATCTTTCCGGGTGATCATTTATTACAAGCCTGGCAGTATCAGCATTATTATAGTACTTAATAATATTCTTTTGTAGTTGCGGCGTAATGTTTTTATAGCCTTGCTTTTGCAGCTTTTCAACCAATGTTGCATAAGTATTATCAGCAAGAGGATATTCGCCTAAATGGGTTGCTTTCCCGGTATCAAAATCAATATCAGGCAATTTAAAACCGGGCTTGGTTACCTCATTTAATGCCACATGATAGTTATTTAGTATAGCACTAAAACTTTGTGCAAACAGCTTTTGCCCCTCTGCTCCCGGCGATTGAAACTTTAAAGCTTTTAAAGGACCAATTTTAGGTAGTATGCCAATTATCAACACAGCAACATGGGCAAAAAACTTAGATTGCTTATGCTCTTTTCCGTATTGCAGGTTAAATGATCTTTTGCTCATTTTATACTGAAACTTTTTTACCGTCATGCCCGGGTGTAACCTATTTATCTCATTCTTGTTTAAATTGTAAGCCGATTTAGTTAAAACAGGAAAAAGATTACGTACCCCCCAGCGCATTGTATTTATTGATGAGTTGATATTGGAAAATATAGTGCCCAATTCCTGTCCGTAGGTTTCATAAAACGCTTTTTCTAATACCGGCACCGATATATTAAACCCAATAAAATCCTGATACCCTTCTGATGTATAATTACCCTCACCAATCTGTAGTGCATCATAAGCAAACTCCATACGGCTGTGCGAGGTATGATCGTCATAATAGGTAACTACATTGCCAAATTTCTTTTTAAGCTCAGGATAAACCAGTGGTACGTTACGGTTAGTAGACAGCGAATGACCATACTTATCGGCCATGTAATGGGATAAAGCACCCAGCGAAAAGGCATATTCATTCAGGTTTTGAGAGTCTTTTATAAGAGCCTCTACAAAATCGCCGCTGCGTACATAGTGTACCAGATCTGTAAAAAAAGTATTGCCAAAGGGCATATAACCCATATCGGCCATAATGCTGCCGCCATAAGCATAAGAGTGAGCCAATAGCAAATCTTCATTAGTTGCCGAAGGATACTTTTGCTTTAACATCGGCACCAATACCGATTTCCATGAAGCATCAATAATAGCCTCATGCGCTAATATTGAATAAGCTTTTGATTTTAAGCCCACAAACATCAGCATAACGGTAAACAGTAAGTATCGGAAAATAAACTTAGCCTTTAATAGCATTTAGGTTCTGTAAAAAAATACATGTTAATAACCTAATGTTAGGATTAATGTTTTTAATATTATAGTAATAAAAAAGCGGCAATCTCCTTGCATAAGGGAATATGCTTAGATTGCCGCGTAGTTTTCTTCCGCAATTACCTTTTTTTTAAAACCAAGCTCTTACCTTCTCTCATTATAAACCCCAAACTCTGCTATAGATACCTGCTTCTCAGCTTTATCTATCCATACCCTTACCTTATTACCATAAACACGATCAAAGCGGTTTACTTTAAAGCGGCTTGTGTTTTCAGCTTTAGCAATTGGTTTCCATACACCATTTTGTAAATATTCAAGGTGGTAGTTAGTAATGTTAGGTTTTGATTCCGTTAAGGTAATAGTATTAAAATCCTGGTCGTGGCCAAAATCAATTTCATACCAGGGTTTTTCAACTTTCGGATTTGACACCCATGAGGTAGCAAAATCATCATCATTGGCAAAATCCATAATCTCCGAATCATCACTCCAACTAGAGTTAGCCATTTTTCCTTTAGCCAGGTTGGTTGATATAATAGGAGCACCTGTAGGAGCCAGTTTAGGCGCAGGCCCGTCGTTCTTCCATAATTCACCTATCTGTTTTAGCGCAGCCAAAGCGTTATCATCTATTAAACCATCGCGGTTTGGTGCCACGTTAAGTATAAAATTACAATCAACTTTATTTAATGGGATAATATCTTCATTAACCAGTTTAGCCGGATCTTTAACCGGTGATGTTGGAAACGATGTTTTCCAGAACCAGTTATTATTAATAGGCAAACAAGCCAGCGCGGGCATACGGTTAGTTTCTTTTGATACACGCTGCCCTGCTCCCATCTCATAAGTTTTAATATCACTGTAGTATAAACCCTCGGCAGGGTATTTGGCTCCGTTCAGGTCCATTAATACACAATCCGGCTGAATAGATTTAACAAGGTGGTATACATCCTCAAACGGAATATCGTCATAAGAGATTCTTGACCATGGCGCATCCCAGCCATCAATAATTATAGCTTCAATTTTACCATAATTGGTTAACAGTTCGGTTAACTGGGCCTTCACCATTTCAAAATGCTTTTTAGTGATAGCATTAGGGCGAAGCCTGTGGTGGGTATCCAATATTGAATAATACAACATTACCTTTAAACCGTTGGCCCTAAAAGCATTTGCAAATTCTTTTACCACATCCCTTTTCAACGGACTATTCATTACATTGTAGTCAGTGGTTTTGGTATCCCATATACAAAAGCCGCTATGGTGCTTGGTGGTTAAGCAGCCATAAGTCATGTTTGCAGATTTTGCAGCCTTCGCCCATTGGGTAGGGTTAAGTTTTTTGGGATTAAATATAGCAGGCGATGCATCCGGGTCGGGCCAATCGGCATCCATATAGGTGGGTATATTGTAATGGATAAACATGCCAAACTTTAAATCAACAAAGTTTTGCTGAAGCTCGGTCAATGATTTTGCAGGGGCTCCTGTTTGAGCTTTTATTGATAAGATGCAAGTAAAAAACAGCGAACAGGTAAGTAACAGATTTTTCATGAAAACAAAAATTGCTGGGATAAAATAATCAGGCTAAAATACGGCTAATCAATTTTAATAACTACTTACGATGAAAATATTTGATCAGTTATAATTTACTCATATCAAACTCTAAAGCAGTTATTAGTGTTATATATCAACTATGACCATAGGCCACGAATTATTAAAAATCCTTAACAAGTTATATGAGCCATCAGGCTTTGTTGAAACTAAATTTAAGCGATATGATATTGCCTTTAAAACAGATGAAGCCGGTAGGCCTATTTTATTGTTTATAGGTAAAAAAGACGAAAACGGTAAAATTAAAGGAGAACGGTTTGCCCGGCGCTTAACGTTTTCTGATGATGGCCAAATTGTAAAGGATCATTGGGATAATAAAGGGGAAATAAATAACAATTAAATCATTAATATGCCTTCAGCAATAGTAATAGCCTGCAGTAAATTACTTCTTGACCAGGAACTTACCATATCATTTGCAGAAAGCGCATCTGCCGGGCGGTTATCATCAGAATTTTCATTGATCCCTGATTGTGGAAAGATATTAAAGGGTGGCATAGTATGCTATGATGCCTGTATTAAACAGGACGTATTAGGTGTACCCGAAGAGTTGGTTGAAAAATACACACCAGAATCTGCCGAGGTAACTAAAGAATTGGCCGAGCGGCTGAAGCAATTTATGAAAGCCGATATACAAGTTGCAGTAACAGGCCTTACAATGCCCGGCGGTAGCGAAACGCCAGAAAAGCCCGTTGGCACCATGTTTATACATGCCATTATAAAAAATGAGCATATACCGGTGAGAGAAGTTTACAAGGGCGATCCTGAACAGATAGTTTTGCAAACGGTTGATAGGGTTGCACAACTAATAATAGACAAACTGGAAAAGTGAACTAACACATTATATTATGGAACACATTACTATAATAATTGAAAGCCCAAAAGGGAGTGGTCACAAATATGATTTTGAACCTGACCTAAATCGCTTCAAGCTCAAAAAAATTCTGCCAGCGGGGATGGTGTTCCCATTTGACTTTGGCTTTATACCTGATACAAAAGGCGAAGACGGCGACCCGCTGGATGTGGTGGTAATATCTGAAATAACAACTTTCCCTGGCTGCCATATTGATTGCAGAATTATTGGTGCCATAAAGGTTAATCAAACTGAGCGCGATGGTAAAACTATGCGTAATGATCGCTATTTTGCCGTACCAGTAGTTTCTCATTTGTTTAGCAATATCAACTCTATTCATGAGCTGCCCGAAGCAGTATTGAACCAGGTTGAAAGCTTTTTTAAATACTACAATGAACAGGCAGATAAGAAACTCGACATCGTCCAACGTATAAATGGGGCCGAAGCTTACCGAATGATTAAAACCAATTCTTCATCTCTTTAATCCTTCTTTTGCAACATTGTTGATTTAATGTAACAATTTATCAAAAACACCACATAATCGCTTATCCAAACAATTCTAAATGAAATATTGTTGCATTTATATTTATCTTTGCAACCATAAGATCATTAAAAATGGCCATAAAACTGGATAACATCGGTATGACTGCTTCAACACTTTGTGCAATACATTGTGCAGCTGTACCAGTTTTTTTTACCAGCTTACCCCTCTTAGGTTTAGGTTTTTTAGCTAACCCCTGGGTAGAGTGGACCATGATATTAATAGCAATTATAGTTGGGGTTTCATCCATTGGCACATCATTTTTACTTTCTCATCATAGGGCGCTGCCTTTAATACTATTGATAGCTGGTTTTGCGACTATTATATTGGGCCATATTTATACAAAGGGCTGGCATGAGGCCATTATTGTACCTACAGGAGGTATACTGATAGCTGTTGCACACTTTGTAAATTATAAATATGCGGGCACCTGCCAGGCAGGCAATAGTTTTTTACATGTAAAACATTCGCTCAACAGCGAAAATATTCATGTATAATTATTATATTTAATACGATGATACCAGTAAAAAACAATTACCAGTTTGAGGATATGCTTGATAAGCATCAGTTAAAAAAAACTGCGCCGCGGCTAAGGGTATTGTCTATGATGTATTCAAAAAATACAGCTACCTCCCAGCCCGATCTTGAAAATGTAATGCATGATATTGACCGGGTTACACTATACCGCATCCTGAATGTTTTTGAGGAAAAGGGCATCATTCATAAAGTTTTTGATTTAGATGGCACGGCTAATTACGCGGTTTGCCATTCAGATTGCGAGGCCAATCACCATCATGATGAGCATGTGCATTTTAACTGCACCGTTTGCAAGAATGTATATTGCTTAAATGAACTTTCCCTGCCAAGCATAACCCTTCCGGCTGGTTTTAAGCCCGAAAGCTTTACATTGTATGCATCAGGCCTGTGCCCAAAATGCGACAAGAAAAACTCAGTTAAATAAGGGATCTATTTATCAAGGATCAAGTCGTTTTGAAAAATTTTGGTGTATTTACGACGATCGAACTTGTACAATTTAGCCGCACGGTATGATACACCTTTTTGTTTCTCATCCAGCTCTTTCAAGAAACCATAGCTTAACATTTTTTTCCTGAAGTTACGCTTATCCAGCTTTTTATTGAGCACAGCTTCGTATAACGACTGTAGTTGGGTTAATGTAAATTTTTCCGGAAGCAGTTCAAAAGCGATAGGCTGATAGTTTAATCTCCGGCGGATTTTGTTGAAACCGGTGCTAAATATCTCACTATGGTCAAAAGCTAATTTAGGTAATTCATTAACCGGGTGCCAGAAAGCGCTTTTAGCATATTGGGTAACAGGTTTTACCTCTTTTTGTCCGTTGATACGTATTAGCGCATAATAAGCAACAGTGATAACCCTACCTTGCGGGTGACGTTTTACCTCACCAAATGTATGGAACTGCTGCATGTGTAAGTCGCGCAGGCCGGTAAGTTCGTAAAGAATACGCTCTGCAGCATCGTCAATACTTTCGTCCTGCTCAACAATATAGCCGGGAAGTGCAAGCCAATCCTTAAATGGCTCTTCGTTACGCTCAATGAGCAATATCTTAAGTTCACCGGCTTCAAATCCAAATATTACACAGTCAATTGAGAAAACTGAGTCAAATGTAGGTAACTTTACTTCCAAGATTTTATAGATTATATAATTGTTAAATATATACCGTTAAATCTGTATACAAAAAA
>JAQBNY010000062.1 GCA_028288315.1 Mucilaginibacter sp. | reverse complement strand
GGTTGATGTATTATTATTTGCAACACCATAAAGTGGTATACGAAGCGGAGATGAAGCACTGTTGTAATAAACAAGTAAAGCGGCATTTTTAATGCCTACGCTGGTTGGTTTAAAGCTTGCTGTTATTGAGGTTGTAGCCTGCACAGTAAGTGTTGCTGTTGAAGAAGTACTTGAAAACTCCGAAGCATTGGGGCCAACTATTTTAATGCTGGTTAACTTAATATCAGGATCTTTTGTTCCATCAGGGTATTGCTGGCCCATGTTTTTAAGGGAAAGGTTAACTGATGTAGTAGCGCCTGTCAACGTATTGGTGAAGCTTACGTCAGACGAAGTAACACAGGCTAGATCTGAATAATTTGCAGAACCCGATTCAGGCTTAATGTTTTCTACATAGTAAACATTATCCTGGTAGTCGTAATTAGTAAATTGTGTACCCAAATAATCGCAGTCAAGAATATATGCGTTAGGTATTATGTTGCCGGCACCATCCATTGCTTTTAATATTCTCATTCCTATAAGTCCGTTAACATTTTTTGTTCTGTCAGAAAATGCGGAACCCACTTTAAGCCCAAAGGAACCGGAAAAATTAAATGAACCTTGTGCCGGTGCGGTACTTGAGCCTGAAAGCCTTGGTATAACCGATTGCCCATCGAGGTTATTATGAGTGAACACCCTGGTTATTGATGATGAGCCCTTTGCATAATAACTTATAGTTTCTACTGCCGAACAGCAGCCATGATAAGCGGCTAATTGATGTATAGTTACAGGCTTGCTTATGTCGGCCTGTATAAAATACGATGCATTAACTTCACTTGAATTGGGTACCGTTGTTTTTCCATCAATGGTACCATCATCATGCGCGTACCCGGTATTTGTTTTATAACCAAACGCACTTATAATTTGCTGTGCATATGGTTCATTAACACCCTCGCCGGCCGCTTGCCAAATGCCATGCAGCATTACTTTTTTTGTTGGCGTACTACTATCATTGCTTATTATAGTTAGTGTATCGTTTAGCACCGTTATTCTTGTACCGGCGTCTTTAGCCTGGAACTGTACAATAACGTCACTATATGCTTTGGAACTGACAGAAAAAGGTAATTTTGCAGTAGGGTCATTATTAATTGAAGCAATTTTCCAGGAAACCGTATTTGACAGCTTTAAATTTGTAACATTAAGCGTTCCGGTACCTTGATTATGTACCCTTAATCTTACCTTGTCATGATTGGCATTATAAGGAGTAGTATCAGGACTGGTTCTTCGCCACGGTTTTTGAATTAATGAAAATATCAGCACATCATTTGCCGGGATAAGATCCATATTCTGTAAAGACATGTATGCCCCTGCAACCTGTGCTGTAGTTATGCTAAAATTGTAAGTGGTAATTTTTTCATTGTTGTTACCGTCAGTTGCTTTAACTTGAAGTGTATAGGCCCCGGCTACATTTAGGATGAAAGGCGATTTATAATTTATATAAGATCCACCATTTATTGCGTATTGTAATGAGGCCAACCCCGAAGCACCTGCATCCACTGCAGAAAGAAATATCTGAACCTGATTACTATATACGTTAGCTGAACTTTGCGAACCGGAAAATCGGGCACTTGCAGTAGGACTCGATGCGTCAGTTACAGTTGTAGCAGGCAAAAAACTAAGATAATTCATTTTAGTGTTTACACCACCTGTAGCATCAATAGTTAATTTGCCATCATTAACCTGTACTACTGCTGTAGCCGCACGAAATTTTGTTTGTGAAGTGGGAATAAAATCAGTAATTGTTGGTAAACCTTCTATGTTTATTTGATGGTCGCTATCGAAATAATTGTTATCACCAGCGCTTACTGTTACACGATAACGGCCGTTTGCAACAGCATATTCCCAGGTCCCGGGTACTTGCCCACCTGTTGTAGCTTGCTGTTGTACAAGCGAAAGTTGTTTAAAGTCTCCCGGGCCGCTACGCAGCCTCATATTTGCTGTTAAATTAACCGGTTGCTTGGTTGTGGGGCTTATCCATCCATATTTACGTGTGGCATCAAAAGGCAGGCCAGTATCAGCCGTATAACCCGCAGGTGCAGCGGTACCGCTGGTTTGGAAATTTATATTTATTGTTTGCGCAGCAGCATAATCCCCAAATAATAGGAAAGCCGAAAAAATTAATGAGATAATTAAACGTTTACAGTAAAAATATATATCCATAACAACAATTTTCTTTAAGGATTTGTAATTCATAAAGAAAAAGGCTGTTTAACCTTACTATTAGTTAAACAATCAATAAAATCCTACATTAAAATTACTTATAAAGATTAATTAAATATTGTTAAAGTTTAATTATGTATCTCAAATGTGAGGGTTTTGTGCTTTTTATGTAAAAGCATGGGCTTGATAAAGAACCTATTTTACATATTAAATAAGAGTTATCTAAAAATTATTTTTTACTGTTATACAGGTAATATGTGTACTAAAATTTAGGGGCTGGGATCTTAAATTTGATCGATTTTTTAATATGAATATATCTTCATTAAACTTATCTTGCTTCTCCAAATAAACCAATTTTATGAAACGCAGAAACTTTGTTCAAAGCTCGGTACTTGCAGGTACATCATTATTTACTGCAGGCGCTTTAAAAGCCGCTACGCTTACAGGCTGTGCTGAACCAGCAGGGATAGCTGCTGTTGCCGGCAAACCCTTTAACATGAACTATGGTATTCATGACGGCATGTTTAAAAATCACGCCGGTGATGATTTTATTGATCAGATAAAGTTTGCTTACGATCAGGGGTTTCGTGCTATTGAAGACAATGGCATGTCTGGCCGCCCGGTAGAACAGCAAAAAAAAATAGGCGATACACTGGCTAAACTGGGCATGACCATGGGTGTATTTGTACAGCCCGGCCTTGGGAACGATAGTAACATGCTGGCATCCGGCAATACAGACCAGGTAGAAAAGTTTATTGCATCATGCAAACAGGCTGTTGAGGTGGCAAAGCGTATTAACAGTAAACTGGTAACGGTAGTCCCTGGCGATTTTGAGCGCAAATTACCTATCGGCGTTCAAACCGGAAATGTGATAGAGGCTCTAAAAAAAGGCACTGCAATATTGGAGCCGCATGGCATTATCATGGTATTAGAGCCACTGAGTGATAACCCTAACTTGTTCCTGCGCACTCCCGACCAGGCTTATGCAATTTGCAAGGCAGTGGGCAGCCCGTCATGCAAGCTTTTGTATGATATGTATCACGTACAGCGTAACCAGGGCAACATTATCCCTACCCTTGATTTGGTTATTGATGAGATTGGCTACTACCAAATAGGCGACAATCCTGGCCGCAACGAACCTGGCACCGGCGAAATGAACTACAAAAACATATTTAAACACATTTACAACAAAGGCTATAAAGGTATAATGGGTATGGAACACGGCACAGCAGGCAAAGGAAAGGAAGGTGAACTGGCCTTAATTAAAGCTTACCGCGAGGCAGATAGCTTTATGTAAATAATGCCAGGCTTGATAATAGCCTCAATTAAAATATTTCATCAAACGAAAGATTTTTTCGAGTAAGTTATTGTAACTTAAAGCAATAAAACAGGGTCATTACAATACGAGTAAAAACGTTTTTTAAATCTGTTAATAACCACTCACAATTTGATGAAGCACGTAGCTATCATATTTATATGTATTTTCCTGTCTGCGGGCTTTTATGCACGTGCACAAAGCATTAAAAATGATAGCATAACCATAGCCGTTGCGCCTGAGTATGATAAAGTGAGCAAATTGCACAGGACACTGTTTGGCGAAAATTACCGCAAGCTTTGGGCAGTACCTGTAAAGA
>JAQBNY010000061.1 GCA_028288315.1 Mucilaginibacter sp. | reverse complement strand
TGGCGTGCCTTTATTAATGCCGCTATGCGCCCCGCTACTGCCAGCGATGCCGTCTGCTGGTCGTGGTAAACGCTTACCGGCAGCTTCTCGTAGCGCGTCTCTTCCAATAAATTTAATCTTGCCATAAGGTATTATATTGTAATATGTTAATCTAAATATTTGGACATAAAAAATCCCCACCGAAGCGAGGATTTTATTAATCAATTTACTATAAAAATTAAATCCCTCATAGAGGAAAAACTAAAATGCTTATTCAACGATCCAAACTTCATCATTAAATACAAACTTAGTAAAGTTAATTTCAAATATAAAGCACTTTTTAAAAAATTTTAAAAAGATTTACTAAACGCTTGCTCTAAATCTTTGATAAGATAATCAGCATCTTCCAAGCGTTAAAGTAACCTTCACGCTTTTGTCCAGCTCATTTAATATATGAAAAATCCATATTAATTTACAGGCAGTACAACCTTTTTACGTGCCCCAATGTAATAAATTATCAATCCTAAAATATAGGTGGCCAGGCAAAGCAAAGCGGCATAAGGATTCTCATTAAAAGTTATAAATATATTGATGGTTACAAACCAGTACGATAGGATAAATATCAACGGTATTAGCGGGAACCATTTGATGGTATAAATACTGCTTACATCCAAATCCTTAGTTTTTTTCCGCAGAATAAATATGGCTACTGCCGCCAGCGACAGGCCAATAGTATCAAAAAACATCACATATTTCAGCATTTCACTGAACGAGCCTACAAAAAATAAAATAATTAGTGCCGCGGCCACAAAAAAGCTCATGCCAAATTCTTGCACCTGCGTTTTGGTATTGATTTTTTTAAATATGGGTGGCAAAATGCCGTCCTCGGCCATGGCATAGTATACACGCGGGTTTGCCAGTATATTCACATTCACATATGCCAATACAGACACAAACATGAGTATTGAAGCTATCTTATAACCTGTAGCACCAAATATTACACCGGCAAGCTTAGCTGCTAATGTATGGGTTTGCTGCAGGCCGCCAATGCCCAAAACGTGGTAATAGGCATAATTGATAGAAAGGTACAGGGTAATGATAACAGCCATTCCCATAAAAATAGCTTTGGGGATATTGCGTTTGGCATTAATAATATCGCCGCCAAAGTTGATGGTTTGCTGATAGCCGCCGTAAGTAAAAAACACTGCTACCAGGCTTAGCCCAAAGGCGGTTATAACGCTGCCGCTGTGTGGTATTGCCGCTATTGTATGTGACTCTGCATCGCTTTTAAAAATAACTGTACAAAGAATAACAATCATAATTACCTTAAAAAGCGTTAGCAGGTTTTGAGCGCGGGCACTAAGTTTAATCCCTAAGAAGTTTATTACATATAGCAGCAACACCGTTAATATGGTGGTGAGCCTGGTACCAGTTGCATTCTGAAAACTTTGGGGCAGCAATATGGGGTTAATGTACTCGGCACCAAGCAATGCTACCGCCGCTACTGATGCCGCATTGCTTATTACCAACACCCAGTTTATCATAAAAGCGAACGCCGGGTGATAACAATAAGAAAACACTTTGTAAAAGCCGCCTGTAGTGGGATAACGGGCGCCTATCTCAGCAAAAGTGAGTGCCCCGCATAATGTGACTATACCACCAAATATCCAGGCTCCAAAAAATATCCAGGTACTACCTGCCTTAACTGCAACGTCGCTCGGGCTGCCAAAAATACCCATGCCTATCACCAGACTAATTACAATCATGGTGAGATCAAAGCGGTTAAGTTTTGGTATAATACTCATTATTATAATTGTTTATTTTTATAATTAAATTTTAATTACTGTCTTAAATCGTTTAAATTCGATCATTGATATTATTGCTACCCTTTATAATAAAACTATTTTGAAGCAAATTAAACAAATATTACTTACGGCGATATTGTTGTTTTGCAGTGCATCTGTTTTTGCGCAGGGAAAAAAGCATCCGGCTAAAATAAAGCAGGAAGTAACGGTGGTTAAAAATATTCCTGTTATAAGTAACCAGTTAAATAATTTTATGCTGGCAGCCTCGGAGGCAAACGTTTTATTTACTTTTCCGGAAGGATTTAAAGAAATAACAGTACCCAGTAACGAAGAATATTCTTTTGACTATGGGATGGAACTACCGGGCAAAGAGTTTGAAATATGGCTTCAGGTGAGATCACAAAAAGAGAATTATGCCAGTTACGAACGGTTGTTAAGCAACAAAAATACTAAGCAAACTAACCCCGATTCACTTTATTTAGGATATGGAACCGCACTAGCAGCTGCCTTTACAGGGGAACATGATTTTGCTGTGCGTACCCTACCTCAGCGTGTAACGGTACTTTATAATGCCGATGCCGGTAAATCATATCTTTTAAACCTGCTTGATATGCCAGTTACCAAACACTACAAATATGCATTGTTAATAACCTTGCAAAAAGCCCAAACCGGTACTATATTGGCAATTTGCTTTGCCAACGAAAAAGGCCCCGAGTTTTTTAAGAATATGGGACTGGCCAAAAACTGCATAAAATTTAAACCATAGGCTTACAAATGTTAATAAGTTAACACATTTAAGTACCAATTTAAGTGTGGGAAATTTATTTTTGCATCCAGGGCATTTCGCATCCCTGAATTTTTAATTGAAACATGGCAGAGAATACAAATTATAATGACGATAGTATCCGTTCGCTTGATTGGAAAGAGCACATTCGCTTACGTCCCGGTATGTATATTGGTAAGTTGGGTGATGGCTCTGCCTATGATGATGGTGTATATGTATTATTAAAGGAAATTATTGATAACTCAATAGATGAGTTTGTAATGGGCGCCGGCAAAACTATTGAGGTTACCATGAGCGATCATAAAGTTTCTGTTCGTGATTATGGCCGCGGCATCCCGTTAGGGAAAGTTATTGATTGCGTATCAAAAATAAACACAGGTGGTAAGTATGATAGCAAGGCTTTCCAAAAATCGGTAGGGTTAAATGGTGTGGGTACCAAGGCGGTTAATGCGCTTTCCAGCTCGTTTACTGTGCAGTCATACCGCGACAACCGCACCAAAATTGCTGAGTTTGAAAAGGGTGAACTGGTGAGGGATGATCCCGAAAAGGAAACATCACAACGTAACGGTACTGCTATTAACTTTTTGCCAGACGATACCATTTTCCGCCATTACCGTTTTATCCCCGAGTTTGTTGAGAATATGATATGGAACTATGTATTCCTTAACTCTGGGCTTACCATAAACTTTAACGGGCAAAAATATTTATCAGAACGCGGCCTGTATGACTTGCTTACCCGAAATGCCGATGCCGAAAACCTGCGTTATCCTATCATCCACCTAAAAGGGGAAGATATAGAAATAGCCATGACACACGGGCAATCATACGGCGAGGAGTACTATTCCTTTGTGAACGGGCAGCATACCACACAGGGCGGTACACACCAGGCAGCCTTCCGCGAAGCGGTTGTGAAAACTATTCGTGAATTTTATAAGAAAGAATTTGATGCATCAGATGTACGTGCATCTATTGTGGCTGCTATTGCAATAAAAGTGCAGGAGCCTGTGTTTGAGTCGCAAACCAAAACCAAGCTGGGCTCGCAAAATATTGGTCCTGATGGACCGTCGGTACGTGGGTTCATCAATGATTTCCTGAAGAAAGAACTGGATAATTATCTGCATAAAAACCCCGCCGTGGCTGATGCCTTGCTGAAAAGGATCTTACAATCAGAACGCGAACGGAAAGATATTGCCGGTATTAAGAAGCTGGCTAATGATCGTGCAAAAAAAGCATCGTTACATAACCGCAAGCTGCGCGATTGTAAACTGCATTTTGATGATAACCACGAGCGCAAGCAGGAAACCACCCTGTTTATTACTGAGGGTGATTCGGCAAGCGGATCTATCACAAAATCTCGAGATGTGCAAACCCAGGCAGTGTTTAGCTTAAAGGGCAAGCCTTTAAACTGTTTCGGACTAACAAAAAAGGTGGTTTATGAGAACGAGGAATTTAACCTGCTGCAGCACGCGCTGAATATTGAAGATGGTATTGATGCTTTACGTTACAACAATATTGTAATTGCTACCGATGCCGATGTGGATGGCATGCACATTCGCTTATTGCTGATGACCTTCTTTTTGCAATTTTTTCCTGATTTGGTGAAAGCCGGGCATGTATCTATCCTGCAAACACCACTATTTAGGGTGCGTAATAAAAAGGAAACTATTTATTGCTATAGCGACGAAGAGCGCCGCAATGCGATAGCTAAATTAGGCGTAAAGCCCGAGATAACCCGCTTTAAAGGTTTGGGTGAGATTTCGCCAGATGAGTTTGGTTTGTTTATCGGCAAGGATATCCGCCTTGACCCTGTGTTCTTGAAAGATGCCAACATTAAGGCTCTGCTTGAATATTTTATGGGCAAAAATACGCCAACCCGCCAGCAGCACATTGTAAATAATTTACGGGTAGAAAAGGACGACGAAAGCATAAATCCATTGGTTGCCGAAGACGTTGAAAGTGTTGCCTTACCTGTGGCCGTGTAATTTGTTTTTTATAAATGAAACTCTTATCTTGTATCCCCTTCTTTTTTGAAGGGATACAAAATGATAGAACACGAAATAAAAGTAACCTTTAAAGAATTCGACTCCGTTGATGAGCTAACCTTCCAGGACCATAACTTATGCCTTGAAGCAGAAAAGGCTTTAACATCATCACATTCACCATATTCAAAATTTAGAGTTGGGACGGCATTATTGCTTAAAAGCGGTAAGATATTACACGCCAGCAATCAGGAGAATGTAGCCTATCCATCGGGTCTGTGTGCAGAACGGGTAGCCTTGTTTCACTGGGGAGCCAATCATTCTGATGACCCTATTGTGAGCATGGCGGTAACCGCTCACACAAATGATTTTCCTCTTTTAAAGCCGGTTACATCATGCGGCTCATGCCTTCAGGTAATGGCCGAATGCGAAAAAAGACAAAACAGCCCGTTAAAGGTATTGTTATACTGCATTAATGGCCCGGTTTGGGTGGTTGATGGTGTGCAAAGCCTTATGCCGTTTATGTTTTTTGAAGAAAGATTAATACAAACTACATGAAAATAAAATTCCTACTGCTTTTCTTTTTAGCAACAGCAGGTATCTCCGCCCGTGCACAACAGGGCTTTCCGTTTGATAATGAGATAAGAGATTTTAAAAAGCAGGACAGCCTGCACATGCCGCCAAAGAACGGTATCCTGTTCATTGGCAGTTCATCTATCCGCAAATGGACAGATCTGGAACAGCGGTTCAGTAGCCAGCCTATTATAAGGCGCGGGGTTGGCGGCTGCACACTGGAGCAGTTGGTTGATTATTATACATCTTACATCCTGTTCCCCTATCAGCCACGCAAGATATTCATATACGCCGGCGAAAATGATATAGCGGCAGGTAAAAGCGGTGCTTTTGTTGCAGATGAATTTGTAAAGCTTTGGGGTATGCTGCAGGCAAAACTGCCAAAGGCCGAGATCTATTTTATGTCGGTTAAACCTAGCCCCAGCCGTGCAAAGTTTTTATCAGAGATGAACATCGCCAATAAAAAAATTAAAGCTTTTTTAACCGGTAAAAAGCAGGGGCATTATATTGATGTGGCAACGGTTATTCTCAACCCAAAAACCATGCAGCCAGATTCATCTCTGTTTGAAGCCGATCTGCTACACCTTAACAGCAAAGGTTATGATAAATGGCAGGCCGTATTACAGCCGCTTGTAAAATAAAAAAGGGTGCTGGCTTACCTCCAGTACCCTCTACTCAAAACACTAAACTAACTAACTAATAAAAATCTTATTTAAAAACACTGTGAACGTTGGTGATCTTCCAGCCGTTGGGGGTATTAGCAACAGTTACATAATTGCTGCGCATAAAGTTCTCAAATTTCATATCTACACGTATTACAGCAACATCGTTACCGCTTTCAACCACATGGATACTTGTGGTACATGCCTGCTGTATGTTTTTTACTTTCTTCATAAAATCAACCATTTGCTTTTTGTCAAAGCATAATATCTCGGCTCCTCGCAGCATGCTAAATTTTACTGATTGATCAAGTACGTCACTAAAGCCATCTAATTTGCCCCGGGTTATGGCGTTAATGTATGTGTTAACAGCGTAGGTTTTGGTAAGGGTTTCAGGTTCGGGTATAGGATTTGCTTTTGCGACACCGCAAACAACTAATAAAACTAAACCCAGCATAATTGTTTTTAAAGTTTTCATAATATATAAATTAAAGGTTATAATTAAATTGTATATACATAAGATGTAAGCGGTTCTGATATAGTTACAGTTTGAAGTGTTAATTTTTCGTATTTAACAAACATTTAACTTTTACCTCTTCTACAGGCTATATTTGGGCTATGGTTGATTACAATACCATCATTTTACAATTTGGTGAGCAAGGCGAAAAAACCGGCTGGACTTATATTGAAATTCCTGTCGATGTGGCTCAGGAAATTAAACCCGGCAATAAAAAATCTTTCAGGGTAAGGGGTTGGCTTGATGAATATGCCGTTACCGGTATGGCTTTAATGCCTATAGGTGAGGGTAAATTTATTATGGCTTTAAGGGAAGAGATACGTAAAGGCATCCGCAAAGGCAGGGGCGCCATGCTGCGGGTAAGGCTGGAGCTTGATACTGATTATAAAGTTGAAATGCCCGAAGATTTGCAGGAATGCTTTGATTTTGAGAGCCCCGAGGCGTTTGAGTTTTTTAACGGCCTTGCCAAATCGCACCAGGGCTATTTTATTAAATGGATAAATGATGCCAAAACAGAGCAAACCCGGGCCAACCGCATAGCCCATACTATTAATGCTGCAGTTAGACGAATGGATTACGGTATGATGTTACGCGAACAGAAAAAGCTGAGGGAATAACAAAGCCCGTTGTTAGCGGGTTTCGTTATTATTTTCTTGGTGTGTAATGGCGGGCATAGTCTACCCATCTTACCAGCTTCCCTCCCTTTAACTGAACATCGTTATATGCCTGCAGTGAGTCGGTTTTACCTTTATCATTTTGCCACTTTTGTTTATACCACATACTCACCCATTCTTCACCTTTATCTTTATCAATTACTGATTCCCAATCTTCCATATCAACATGCACGCTTTTACGCATATCCATTTCCTGCTTAATTGCCTTTAAAAATTCTGCACGCGTTCCTTTAAATTCACCGCCTTCATAATATACATGAATGCTATCGGCAATTAAGCCCCTCATGGCAGTGGTATCGTTAGTTTCAAAAGCTTTAAGCATAGTCAAAGCTGTTTGCAAATTGTGTTTGTCGGCATTCATTTGCCAGGTGCGCTCCTTAGTTAAAGAATATGGCAGTGTTGAATCGGCCTTGATAGTTGCGGCCTTTGCAATAGGTTTGGTTTGGCAGGCTACCATTAACAATGGCGCCAGTAATAACAGGTGACCTTTTTTCATTGCTTTAGTTTTTAGGTGTTTATATTAATTAAATATACCATAAGAATACTTCACTTATAACTTATCCCTTTTTTTGGGTGGTGAATTGTTACCCATACATTCAAATAATATATTAAGTTTCTGTTTTTAATCAATAAACTTCAATGCCTTTTTGTGCATAAAATCTGCATATCTGCACATTTACATATCTGCACATTATCTTATCTTTACCCATCTATTTTTTTAGCTAACGAATGAGCGACGATCTAAGCAATCCTGATATTCCTGAAAATAACGAAGACAATAAGCTTCATAAAATTACTTCTCTTGACGGACTGTACGAGAACTGGTTTCTGGATTATGCA
>JAQBNY010000060.1 GCA_028288315.1 Mucilaginibacter sp. | reverse complement strand
GAAATCCTAACATGAAAAACAATATTGCCTCTGCAATTAGCCCTATAGAAATAAATGTACCGCCATAAGGCCAGTGCTGAATTTTAAACAATAATCCGATAATAACTACGGCAGCTCCCCATGACACGACGTTAGTGATTCCGTAACCTTTTTTCTTACCAGCCATAAATTTTAGAAAATAATAATTTTATAATTTGTTTGTTTGTTAGCGTTTGTCCTTAATATCACGACCAGGGAAGTGAGTTACACAACGGAAACCGATATAAGATTTTGCCGTGTCCTGGTATTCAAAGGTGCGAGTAGAATTTTGAAGGAAATAACCAATATCTTTCCATGAACCGCCGCGTACTACTTTACGCTTAAGTACTTCGGCATCACTGGCCTTAGCTTCATAATTAAATGTAGGAGATAAATCATGAACGAATGTTGAAGCAGACTCGTCATAAGCTGATGCTGTCCACTCGGCTACGTTACCAGCCATATTATATAAACCAAAATCATTTGGGAAATACGATCTTACATTAACTGTATACGCGGCCCCATCATCAATATAATTACCACGACCAGGTTTAAAGTTAGCCAGCAGACAGCCTTTAGCATTTTTTATGTACGGACCACCCCATGGGTAGTCAGTACCTATCCTGCCGCCACGTGCAGCGTACTCAAACTCTGCATCATTCGGTAATTCATAAGGCAGGATATCATCTTGCCCGCGGGAATGTTTATAACCATTGCTTAAACGTGTACGCCAAACCGAGAATGCCCTTGCCTGACGCCATGTTACACCAACAACAGGGTAGTTACGGTATGCCGGATGAGAGAAATAACCTTCAACCAATGGCTCATTTGCCGCATAGGAGAAATCATTTAACCAAACCAATGTATCCGGGTAAACAGCTACGGTATCACGCAGTATAAAGTCTGAACGTTTTTTAGTTTTATCGTTACGATAGTTTGAGGCTTCGCGATAGGTAAATAAAGCGTAGTTATATTTTAACAAACGCACATCTAACTCATTACGGTCAAACACACGGTCATCACCCTGATAGTATAATCCTTGTAATTTCTGAGCATTTGCAGCAGCATTTTTTCCTTTAACACTAAAAACAGGATTTTTATCTACATAGTCCCAGTTTATATATTTTTTACCGTTAGGATCAGCCGGTGCGCCTTTTTTGGGCTTTAAGTAATATTTTTGATCGTTAATATAATTGCTGATAGCAATGGAATCGCGCACCCAAAATACAAACTGTTTGTACTTGGTGTTTGATATTTCTGTTTCGTCCATAAAAAATGGAGGAACAGTTACCTGCTTAACCTGAGAGGTTTGCGCAAATGTAACATCCTGGTCCGTCTGGCCCATTAAAAACGTACCGCCTTTAATATAAACCATGTTTAAAGGTGTACTAGCCTTGAATCCATGAGCGGCCTTCACACCCGTTACTTCACCTTTGGTGCCTCCTCCTCCTAAGCTACAGCCAGATAAAGTAACGCCCGCTAAAAAAATTATTAATAAGTAAATTTTTTTCATTTGTATACAAATTCAGTAATATGTTATTATCAACTTAATACATAACACAATGCACGCCCGAATATATCGATTTTAGTCCATGCAACGCAAAAAATGTTCGTCATTGTTAAAAATGAGTCATTATTTGTTCAACACGAAATATAAATAATATATCATATTAACCAGTAAAGCAACACATTATGCGTCTCTTTTGTTGTTAATATTTAACCTTATACGGCAAAAAACAATAAAAGTTGCAAAAGTAATGCAAGTTCAATTAATTATTTATTGACTTGCTTAACGTATTGATCTATAGCCATTGTCATTGACGGCGCTGCAGGAGTTGGTGCCGGGATATCTAATATTAAACCTGCCTGTAAAACTGCTTTATGAGTGGTGGCTCCAAATGCGGCAATACGGGTGTTATTCTGTTTAAAATCAGGAAAATTTTGATATAATGATTGTATACTTGATGGGCTAAAGAATGCTATAACATCATAAAATACTTCTGCCAGGTCGCTCAAATCGCTGCATACTGTACGAAACAGCACCGCAGGGGTAAAATCATACCCGTTATCCAGTAAAAACTTTTGGGTTTCTTCTGCAGCAACGTCAGAACATGGGTAAAGAAATTTCTCGTTATTATGTTTTTTCAGCACCTCGGCCAGGTCAGCAGCAGTTTGTTTGCCAAAAAATATCTTCCTTTTACGATATTGAATATATTTTTGCAGATATAAAGCAATGGTTTCTGAAAGGCAGAAATATTTCATCTCCACAGGCACCTCAAAGCGCATTTCTTCGCAAATTCTGAAGAAATGATCTGCAGAGTTACGACTGGTAAAAATTACCGCTGTAAAGTCAGCAAGGTTGATCTTTTCCTTACGGAAATCTTTTGCCGGTACGCCTTCCACGTGAATAAATGACCTGAAGTCAATTTTCAAATTAAGCTTTTTAGCAAGCTCAGCGTAGGGATTTTTATCATTCTCAGGTTTTGGCAGAGTAACTAAAATACTCTTAACCTTTTTCTTTCTATCTTCCAATGCTTATACGTGTAAACTACTTAAATCCTATATTCAGTGCCTTAATCAGTATTAATATGGGGCAAATT
>JAQBNY010000035.1 GCA_028288315.1 Mucilaginibacter sp. | reverse complement strand
GATTTGCCTTTTGGCTCATACCAGGGGAATTCAAAAGAAGCCTTATTGTCTTCTATACGCATCATGAAGGAATCAGGCGCGCATGGTGTAAAAATGGAGGGTGGCGTTGAAATTGCCGAATCCATTAGCCGTATTTTAACCGCCGGTATCCCCGTAATGGGGCATTTAGGCTTAACGCCACAATCTATTTACAAATTTGGCACCTATACCGTTAGAGCAAAGGAAGAAGCCGAAGCGGCCAAGTTGAAAGAGGATGCCCTTAAGCTGCAGGAACTGGGCTGCTTTAGTGTGGTGCTGGAGAAAATACCTGCCAGGCTGGCAAAAGAAGTAAGCGAAAGCTTAAGCATACCAACCATAGGCATTGGTGCCGGCCAGTATTGCGACGGGCAGGTTTTAGTTATTCATGATATGCTGGGGATTAATAAGGGTTTTAAACCTCGTTTTTTGCGCCAGTACAGCAATTTATATGATATTATGAATGATGCCATTGTGAACTATGTTGGCGATGTAAAGGCAAAAAGTTTCCCTAACGATAAGGAAGGCTATTAAGCCCTAACCGCAGTAGGGAAATGATAGGTGGATTATGTATATGTGCAGATAAAATAAATCCGAAATCGAAAATCCGGATTTCGAAATACAACAATGGCGCGACCAGAATTTAACTATACAAGTAAAGACATTACCGACAACGATATTTTATATGAGGATAATCACCTTATAGCAGTAAACAAGCGTGCGGGTGATATTGTGCAGGTTGATGATACTGGCGATGAATCGCTTGATGAGAAGGTTAAAAAGTATATCGCTAAAAAATACAACAAGCCAAACGGCGCTTTTTTGGGTGTGGTGCACAGGTTGGACAGACCCGTTAGCGGCGTAATTCTTTTTGCTAAAACAAGCAAGGCGCTTGAACGGATAAACAAGCTTTTTAAGGGCCGCGAAATGCATAAAACTTATTATGCCATAGTACGCAAACGCCCGCAGCCCGAAGCCGGTAACCTGGTACATTATCTGATTAAAAATCCGCAGAAGAATGTTACTAAGGCACATGATAAAGAAGTGGCCGGCAGCCAGCGCTCCGAACTGAACTATAAATTAGTAGGGGAGCAGGAAGGCTATTATGTGATTGAGGTAGACCCAATAACCGGCAGGCCCCATCAGATAAGGGTGCAACTATCAACATTAGGCTGCCCTATTGTTGGCGATAATAAATACGGTTACCCACGTGGCAGCCTCCGTAAAAGTATTTGTTTGCACGCCCGTCGCCTGCAATTTACCCATCCCGTAAAAAACGAACCTATTGTAATTGTGGCCCCACTGCCTAAAGATGGCTTTTGGGAAAAGTTCGAGGGGTTGGTGAAGTAAGTTAATTATAAAGTGTCATGTCATTGCGAGCGTAGCGTGACAATCTCGTTGCATGCTGAGCGTTCATGCAATGCATTGGCGAAGAGATTGCCGCGTCGTTACACTCCTCGCAATGACATGATGTAAAGAATGTAGAAGCTGTAAGCTCTGCATTACATTCCCAAAACTTCGGCCCAAATCTTTTCATCTACCAAAACACCATCCTTCATATTCCGTTCCCTTGTGCGAAGCATGTTTTCACCTGGATATAATATTTCTTTGCCATTTTCAGTATCACTGGTTTTGGTGTAATTAATTATCTCGTCAATTAGTGTGGCATTTTGTTCTGTATCTGTTTTAATAGCGATAAACACCTGTGATACGCCTGATTCCTTTTTACCCGATTGGGTTATGGCTGCAGTGGAGTTGCCGCCGCTTAACAAGGTTGCCAGCAAATCAAGTACTAATGATAAGCCCGAACCTTTCCAAAAACCAATAGGCAAAGCCCTTTTAGTTGCCATTATAGCGGCAGCATCGGTAGTTAAATGCCCCTCGCTATCATAACCACCCGGTACGGGGAGGGGTTTGTTCTCATTATTATATTGCCACAGTTTTCCAAACGAGTATTGGGTAATAGCCATATCAAGTACTATATGTCCGCCTGTTTTTGGTATGGCAAATATTAAAGGGTTGTTACCTAAGCGTGGTTCTGTACCGCCCCATGGTGGCAGGTTGGCTATAGTATTGGTAAAGCAAATTCCTATGCAACCAGCTTCGGCAGCTTGCCATCCGTAAGTTCCGCCACGCATCCAGTGGTTAGTATTTTTTATAGCAATACAGCCTATTCCATTATCTTTTGCAAGTTCAATTGCGCGATCCATGCAAAGCCCGGCATTTAGCATACCCGGGCCCAGGTTGCCGTCCCATTGCTCAATTGCACCAAAAGAACTTACCAGCTTGGGTTTAGCATTAGGGATAACTAATCCTTCTTTAATATACTGCACAAATACAGGGAAGCGGTTTAAACCATGACTGTATACACCATCCCGGCTGTTATCGGCAAAAATGGTGGCACAATCACCGGCATTAGTCTCGGTAAAATTCAGAGAAATAAGTACCCGTTTAAATTCGGCTTTAAGTTGTTCATAAGATATACGCATATTGCAAATATAGCAGCGTGCAAAAATATTATGCTATATAAACAGTTATACTAAAGCAGTTTTTGAATTGAGTTAAGTAAACTATCTTTGCAACTTAATAATGAAAAACAAAACATTATACTTTTTACTGGCCGGATTAATTATCACCAGCTTTTTTATCAATTCCTGTAAAAAGACTGATAATAGCAATATTCCCAATTTGCTTACAACAGGTGTGTGGGAGCTGGCATCCTTAGAGGTTGATCATTACATTGGTGACTCAAGAATGAGTACTGATACCATCACTTGTGATACTACGCAACTGTTTACATTTAATAAAGATAACACTTGTACTTATACAAATTACAGCTGTAAACCACAGCCAACCGCTAAAGGTACTTGGTCTTTAACCAGTAACAAGCTTTATTTAAGTTCAGATATTGTGGTGCAAGATACAACAGCTGCAGGTAAATCTCAGCCATTTTTAGCGGTACAGATGGTAAACCTGGGGCAGTTTTCGCTGGTGTTTAATACCGGTGATATCGGAGCGTATTATACATCAACACAAGTGCGCACAATTAAGCGTTATGGGTTTATAAGGCAAAAAATAATATCAAATTAAATTTAAAAGGTAATTTTTTATACTTTGCAGTACAAACTATCAGTATTTTGAAAAAGAGAATTGCCATTTTTGCTTCAGGTTCAGGGTCAAATGCTCAAAAAATTATGGAGCATTTTAAGAGTAATACCGATGCGGAGGTAGTACTTATACTCACCAACAATCCACAGGCCTACGTATTACAGCGAGCCGATAATTTTGAGATACCCTCGCATATTTTTACCCGGCACGAGTTTTATGATACCGACGATGTAATAAGCCTGCTTAAAAACCTGCAGGTAGACCTGATCGTACTCGCCGGATTTTTGTGGCTGGTACCGCAAAGCCTGTTAAATGCTTTCCCAAATAAAATTATTAACCTGCACCCGGCATTGCTGCCTAAGTTTGGCGGAAAAGGTATGTATGGCGATAATGTTCACAAGGCCATTTTAGAAGCCGGTGAAGAAGAATCGGGCATTACCATACACTTTGTAAACGCTCAGTTTGATGAAGGAGAGATTATTCACCAGTCGCGGTTTAAGATTGAGCCGGGAGATAATTTAGAAATGGTAAAATTTAAAGGCCAGCAACTGGAACATCAGCATTTCCCCAAGGTGATTGAGAATTTGTTGAAGAAGATGCGAAGCTAATTAGTGTTTACCTTTACAAAATGCGTTGAGCAACCTTCAATGCAAAGCACAGGCCCGCGTGGGCTTAAAGCTAATGAGTCGCCTTTTATACGGTAGTTAAAATTCTCGTATTTGCTGCTATCCGGGTTGTGCATGTTAATGGTAACACTATCTATTAGCGTATATTTTTTAAAATCGTTATTGCTGGTCCAGTTCATGGTGCCATCACTTTTAAGTTCCATATAATCTTTATTATTACTGGCAGTAGGTTTTACCCAGTATTGTGGTCCGCCACTGCTTATCATGCTTCCCGCGTAAAGCCATTTGCCGGTTAAGGTGGTGTTGCCTTTTATGGTGTTGTCTTTTTTACAGGCACTTACAAAAAACACTCCAATCAATAACATGGATAATGTTTTAATAATTGTTTTCATAAAGGCTTTTTTTTTTACGCAAAATGCCGGTTGGGTGCTACAATGTTAAATTAATTCTATACAGTTTTTTTATTGAACAATAAAAAAAACTAACCCCAACTCTCTAATCTCTAATCTGTAATGTATACCTTTGCGGCTCA
>JAQBNY010000346.1 GCA_028288315.1 Mucilaginibacter sp. | reverse complement strand
CAAATCAAATGCATTCCCTTACATCAACATACTCACTCTTTACCTCATCATTAAAAAAAAGCGAGGCATGGTGGTCAAAGGTGGCAGTATCGTCAATTGTTGTGTAAAACTGTCTATTACCGGTTTTGGTTAGTGTTTGCTCAATTTCGGTATGGCGGTTAAGGTAATCAACCAGACTACTGGCAACAATATCGCCCTGGGCCACTACATTGACGTGGGCAGGTAAATGTGCTTTTATCTTATCTTTTAACAATGGGTAATGGGTGCAGGCCAATAAAATGGTATCAATATCTGGCGATTGCTGCATTAGTTGATCCAGATACAATTGCACATAATAATCGGCGCCGGGCTTATCGTATTCGCCGTTTTCTATCAAAGGTACCCAAAGCGGACAGGCTTGCTGATGTACTTTCAGTTCGGGAAAAAAATGTTCTATCTCTATAAGGTATGAGCCTGATTGTATTGTACCTGTAGTGCCCAACACGCCTATTTCTTTAGTTTGAGTATAATTGCCAATAACCTCTGCAGTTGGGCGTATAACACCTAACACACGTTTATCTGCATGCTTTTTTGGGAGGTCCTGCTGTTGTATGGTTCGCAGTGCCTTAGCCGACGCGGTATTGCAGGCCAGCACTACTAACGGGCAGCCTTGCTTAAACATCCATTGCACACACTCCCATGTATACTGATGTATGGTTTTAAATGATCGGTTGCCATATGGGGCCCGCCCGTTATCGCCCAAATAAATATAATCGTAACCGGGCAATTGCTCAACAATTGAACGGAAAACTGTAAGGCCTCCAATACCTGAGTCAAATATACCTATAGGGTTACCGGATGCCATATGCACAAAAATAAAAAAAGCGCCCATTCCAGGGCGCTTTTATAAATAATTAATCTTTGGCTTATTTAATACCTAATTTAAGTTTAACTGCTGCCATCATATCATCACCCGGAGGAGCAACAATCAAATCTGTATTAGAAGAATTTAATACATAAGTGTAGCCTTTTTCTTTAGCCACGGCATTAATAGCAGCACGTGATTTATCAACTAATGGTTTCATCAACTCGTTACCTTTACTTTCAACTGATTGTGAAGCTGTATTCTGGTAATCCTGGAAACGTTTGCTTAAATCTTGTAATTCATTCTCTTTAGCAACACGTACAGCATCTGTCATGGTTGCTCTTTTGTCCTGGTACTCTTTGCTTTTATTTTGCAACTCTGTGTTTAACGCAGTAAGCTGATCCATAAATGTTTTTTTGTACACATCAATTTGCGAAGTAAGTGTTTTGTACTCAGGCAAAGTGGTTACCAATTGCTCAAATTGGATGTAACCAATTTTTGTTTGCGCCTGTGCAAAGTTGCCTGCAAATAACAATCCGGCTGCAACTAAAGCAACTTTAAATAGTTTTTTCATTTCTGTTTGTTCTCTGGTGTTTAAAAATAGTTCGATTTTAAATTTTTAATTTTATTTGGCAAATACACCGGGTTTAAGCCCTAAACGTGTTACCACATCATTACTTTTATCATAACGCGGACTTGCATATAGCATAATAACTTCGCTGTTTTTATCAAATATCATGTCAAGGTTATCACCCTCGGCAACTGCCTGTACAGCTTTAGACACTCTATCCTGTATTGGTTTAATCAATG
This sequence comes from Mucilaginibacter sp., assembly GCA_028288315.1. Classification (GTDB taxonomy): domain Bacteria; phylum Bacteroidota; class Bacteroidia; order Sphingobacteriales; family Sphingobacteriaceae; genus Mucilaginibacter. The sequence goes on along the minus strand of JAQBNY010000346.1, from coordinate 13,694 downwards.
CAGTGCTCTTTTTTGAAAGCTCTCCATCAGGGCCAAATATAGAACGTTGAAAGTCTTTAGCCGCTTTTTCTTTATCAACAATCTCTGCCTCACGACGTTTACGCATATCGGCTGTCATTAAAACCTGATCGGCCTGATAAGCTTTGTATAAACGATCAATTTCCTGAAAACGGCCGTCTACTTCCTTTTGCCATTGATCTGATAATGACGCAAGTTGTTTTTGTGACGATGCATACTCAGGCATATGTTTTAAAATATAATCTGAATCTACATAAGCAAAACGTTGTGCCAATGCAGCTGTAAAAGCTGTAAATGTAAAAAATAGAATTAATATTGTCTTCTTCATAAATCTGTTAGCAAATTTAATTAAATCCTCCGCTTAAACTTTGTGAAATTGTAAAATGGAAGTGTCCTTTATTGGCGGTTGGCTGGCCCGGTATCGCGTCAAACCCATAACCGTAATCCAATCCAAGTAAACCAAATATCGGTAAAAATATTCTTGCACCAACACCAACAGAACGTTTAACGTTAAACGGATTAACCTTATCTATATTATCCCACACATTACCACCTTCGGCAAATGCAAGGAAAAATATTGTTGCAGACTGGCTTGCTATAACCGGGTGCCTTAACTCCATTGTAAATTTATCATAAATGGCACTACCCTGGTTGGTTGTGGCATTAAGGGTTGATCCTTCAGGTACAATTGAGAAATTTTCATAACCTCTTAAACCAATTATATCCGTACCCTGTAAAAACTGGTAGCTCTGCATACCATCACCACCCAGCTTAAAGCGCTCAAACGGCGATGGGCCAACCTGGCTGTTATAAGTTCCTAAATAGCCAAATCTTGTTTGTGACATTAATACCAGCTTACCGGTAATTTTGGTGAACCATTGAGCATCAAACTTCACTTTATAGTACTCAACAAAGTGGTAGCGTTCTTCCGGAGTAGCAATTTTATAGTTAACATTATTAAACAACGAGTACGGCGGTGTTCCCTGTATCGTTAATTTAATATTTGAACCTGCTGTTGGATAGATAGGCGCATCAATTGAGTTACGGCTAAAGTCCTGGGTTAGTTTAATATTGTATGATGTACCGTTATTAAACAGGTAACCTGGGTAGTTATCCAAATTATAATGGTCAACGTTTAACGAGTAGTTTAACTGGAAGTAGTTATCGGGCCAGTTTAAACGTTTACCTAAAGTTACACCCACACCATTAATACGCAGGTTATTATAGTAAGGGCTTGATGTTGGATAATACTGCCCGGTTGAACTTCCCTGTGTGTAAGCAGATACCGCAAAGTAAATAGGTTTTTTACCACCTAACCATGGCTCAGAGAATGTAAACGAGAAGTTTTGATACGTTCTGCCGCTTGACTGGCCTCTTAAGCTTAGTTTTTGACCATCGCCTTTGGGTAATGGTTTGTAAGCTTTTAAGTTAAACAAGTTACGTAACGAGAAGTTGTTGAACGTTAAGCCCAGTGTACCCACCAGCTGCCCACCACCAAAACCACCTGATAACTCAATCTGATCTGAAGGTTTTTCAACTACGTTATAAACAATATCTACTGTACCGTCGGCAGGGTTAATATTAGTTGGCTTTGGCTCGGTTTTTTGTTCATCAAAGTTACCTAACTGGCCAATTTCGCGGGCACTGCGTATTAGCAGTTCCTTATTGAACTTTTGACCCGGCTTAGTGCGAATTTCGCGTAATACAACTTTATCGTTAGTAACATCGTTACCTTTTAGCAGTACGCGGTTAATAGTATACTGCGGACCTTCATATATTCTAACATCGATATCAACCGTATCATTATAAATTTTTGTTTGTACCGGATCAGCGTTGAAGGTTAAATAACCGTCATTTAAATACAATGACGATACATCATCATTACCTGGTGTTGGACCTGATAATCTTTTATTCAGTTCTTCTTCACTAAAAGTTTGGCCTTTTTCAATCTGTAATATCTTGGTTAATATATCTGACGGATACTTAGCATTACCAGAAAACGTAATTTTACCGAAGTAATATTTAGGTCCCTCGTATACTTTTAACTTAACATCAACTGTTTTATCATCGTGTTTGGTAACTGTATCACTTACTATCTCTGCATCACGATAACCCTTGCCCTGCATAGTTTCAACAAGTGATACTTTGTCTTCTTCGTATTTATCCTGCTTGAATTTTTTAGAACCAAATATGTTATATATACGGCGCTTGCGGGTCTTTTTCAGGTATTTACGCAATTTGGCTTCTGAAAATGCCTTATTACCCTCAAAAACAACATTATTGATCATTACCTTACTCTTTTTATCAACGGCAACGTCCAGTATAACGCTGTTAGCATCACCCGGATCTTTTGTTTGTTTGATATTTACAGTAGTGTTCAGATAACCTTTTTCATTAAAGTGTTTTTTAATGATAGCTGTAGTAGTGCTTAGCAAGTTTTCGTTTACAATTTTCCCTGTTTTATCGCTAAGCTTTTTGGTTACGTCCTCAATTTCGCCTTTACGAATACCGGTGATGTGCAGCCTTGATAAACGCGGGCGCTCAACAACGGCAATCTCCAGGTAAATGGTATCCATGTTTATCCGGGTAACATTTAACTGTACGTCATCAAAAAGGCCTTGTTTATAAAGGTCTTTAATTACGTTGGCATTTTGTTCGCCCGGCAAATTAATTTTATCGCCTTTATTTAATTTCGATATCTGTAGCAATACATCTTTATCAAGATATTTTGCCCCGGATATTGATATGCCCCCAATTATATAATCTTTAGGATTAAGGTAGCTTAAACTATCGGCTGGTATAGATTTAGTAAGCGGGGCACGTACACCCGAAGGCACTTGTGCTAATGCGGCAGCGCTTATAAAAGAGAAAAGTATAGCAAAAAAAACTTTATTCATTCGAATATTTTAGTGGGCTAAAAATAATTTATACAGTTGTTAAAAAGTGTTAAAAGTAAAAATTTAGTTTACCTGCTCACTTATCATCCCAAAACGGCGTTCGCGTTTCTGATAATCAAGTATAGCTTCATACAAATCTTCACGCCTAAAATCGGGCCATAATTTTGATGTAAAATAAAGCTCGGCATATGCTATTTGCCAAAGCAGGTAATTACTTATGCGGTATTCGCCACTTGTCCTTATTAACAATTCGGGGTTAGGAATACCGGCTGTATATAAATTATCTTCAAACATTTTTTCATCAATATCGCCAGGTTGCAGTTCACCATTTTGCACCTTAACAGCCAGGTTAATAGCAGCCTGAGTAATTTCCCGGCGCGAACTGTAGCTTAAAGCCAGCGTTAGCACCAGCCCTGTGTTTACTGATGTTTTTTCAATAGCATTTCTTAATTCATTATGGCATTTTGCAGGCAATTGGTTCAAATCGCCAATGGCATTTAAGCGCACATTGTTTTTCATAAGCTTTGCTATCTCTTTATTAATAGTGCTGATAAGCAGCTCCATAATAGCGTTAACTTCAAAAGTTGGCCTGTTCCAGTTCTCGGCGCTAAAAGTATACAGGGTTAAATATTCAATACCCAGGTCACCTGCCCCTTCAACCACATCACGTACTGATAGCACACCATTATGGTGGCCAATTATTCTTAATTTGCCCTTACCTTTAGCCCAACGGCCATTACCATCCATAATAACAGCTACATGGCGGGGCAATTTTCGCAAATCAATCTGATCCTTATAACTCATCTTCCTGGTGGTTTTAATTGCTTTTTTAAGGCAATTAAATACAATGCTTTGTTAAAATTAAACCTCCTTTAAGCAAAGCTTTCAACAACTTATGCTATTTTTTTCAGGTGACAAAGGTAAAACTTACTTTGCATTATTTTAGTATGCTGTAAAAAAGAAATAAATTGGTTTTTTTAGTTGCAAATGATGGATTAAATTCTGTTTTATTTAAATAGCAGAATTTAATTCTCAAAATAACACCTGGGTGTTACAAAAGTGTAAGAAATTGTGAAGCCTGCAAACATATAAATATCATGGGGTTTAAAATCGCCGCGCTGCGAACCGGGCGAACCTATATAATTGCCACTGCGCTCACCGGAGCGATCAGACAAGATAACTGATGTTTGGTTGGGGAGTTTGCTTTTATCGGCATAAACGCCGCTTACATCATCCAGGTAATCGGTATTGGTATAGCGGTAACCTAATTCGGCACCAACGGTCCACTTACCCATAATGTTATATTTAAAGCCTGCGCCATAGGGTATAACAATAGCATAATTTTTATATGGTTTAGCCTGCCCTTCGGTAAGTAAATTGCGCAAGGATATCAGCTGTCCGTTGTAGTTTGCCCTTGGCGCGTATGTAGTTATACCGCCCCCTAAAAAAATGTAAGGAGTGTATTTGTTTTCTGTGACATCGGGTATATACTTCATAAAATTGAACTCGGCCATAAGGCTTAGTTCTTTTAAAGGGTCAACAAAGCTTAAGTTGCGTTCACGAAGCTGTTGGCTGCTTGATGTACTATCGGCACCACTGATTTGGCCGTAGGTAAAGTTTAATTTTGCTGAGATGTAGCCATTAAAATTACGTTTTAAAAACATCCCAACAGAGCCGCCGCTTAGTTTAATAGGATTGCTGGGATTTAAATCGCCTATATAACCGACACCACCTATAGCGCCGCCAATTTCCCAAGTTTGTGCATTTGCACTAACAGAAATAAATACAAAAAGAATTACTGTTAAAAATTTTGGCATTAAGCAAATTTAATAATTACGGGCATCTAACCCCCATAATAGTTTGTTCCTTAACGTTGATAAGTAACTTTCATTATTTAAACGGATCAAATTTAGCTGAAAGCCTGCTTTATATACCCTAAAATTCATGGTTTTATCAATAATAACCGTACGGCTATCACATGATACAATATAGTTGGTTCCACGGCATTCCACCTCAAAAGATAGTGTGCTGGTATCAGGCAATATTATAGGCCTTACATTTAAGTTATGCGGTGCAACCGGGGTTAGCGCTATGCTGTTTGATTGCGGAAAAATGATTGGGCCACCGCAGCTTAATGAATAAGCTGTAGAACCTGTTGAGGTAGATATAATAATACCATCGCCCCAGTAAGAATTCAGGAACTCATCATTCAGGGATACATGCGTAGTGATCATGGCTGAGTCATCACGCTTATGTATGGTAACATCATTCAGCGCAAAATTATCGTCGCCAAATAATTTTTGTTCTGAATCTATAATCAGCAGCTCGCGACTATCAATTGTAAACTCTTTGTTTACCACCGCGTGTATAGCTGCCGCTATATCGCTTTTATTAATACTGGCTAAAAAACCTAACCGGCCAAAATTTATACCAATTACCGGTATACCCGAATCGCGGATAAGGGTTACCATATCCAGTAAGGTACCATCGCCGCCTATAGTAATAAATATGTCTATAAAATCTTTAAGGGTGTGGGTGCACTCCAGTACATTATACGCTGTGGTATCTATATTCCCCTGTAACTTTTCATTAAGCTGCGGATGCAGGTATATATTTACGTTGTGCAGTACAAGAGAATCAAATACCTGGCGGATGTATGGAAACACCGATGGATCATTAAATTGCCTACCGTAAACTGCTATATTCATATATAAAAGACGAATATCGAACTTTTGAATGTAAAATACGGCAGTATTGTTTCAAATAATGCAATGCCGCAGCAATAGCCCTTGTTTAGGGTAGTAATTATCAATAATATGTAGAGGGAAATAGTTTAAATGATATTCTTAGCCTTCTTTAAAAGAAGTTACAAATTCAAATAATTCATAAATGAATCAAATCGATCCATAGAGTTATCGTTATGGTCGGTACTATTAAATGTGGCCTTAATATCATAGCCGTAGCGTGAAAAAGTTGCAGTTATGTTTGAGATATCCTGCTTGTTCACCTTAAGTGTCACCTCCATCCGTGTTGAATCGGCAAAAGTGCGGGTATAAGAGCTGAGTACTTGTGCATTGTCTGACTCAACCACTTGCGACATGTGCGCCAGCGAATTATTTTTATTATCAACCTCCAGTACAATAATACCACCCGGATTAGCAACCGAGGTTAGTTTTGCAAAATACTCGTTCATGGTATTGATAGATATCAGCCCCAAGTATTCCTTTTTTGTATTTAGCACCGGCACCACACTTAGCTGGCGCTCATAAAACAGGCGGATAACATCATATATATGCTGCTCTTCGAGCACATAAGGGTTCACCAGCGATAAAGCCAGCGATCCAATTGGTACTGTATAATCTGTTTCCTCTATCAAATCATCTTCTGATAGCAACCCCAGAAACTGCTCTTCATTCACAATTGGTAAATGCCTTAAACGAAATTCCACCATACGGTCATAAACCTTCTGTATACTATCAGAAGTATGTACCGGTGGTATTGCGTTAGATATTAACTCAATTGCAAGCATGTTATTTTTTAATTTTATTTAAAAACATAGCAAGATACTTATTAAATTCTTCGGGTTGCTGCATCATAGGTGCATGCCCGCATTTATCTATCCAGTGCAACTCTGCATTAGGCAGCAATTCGTTAAACTCAATTGCAACCTCTGGCGGAGTAATTTTATCATCGCGCCCCCATATTAATGATACCGGCATTGTAATTTTACGCAAATCCTTTTTCATATTATGGCGTATTGCAGATTTTGCCATAGCTAATATACGTATTACTTTATGCCTGTCATTAATAGTTTCATAAACTTCGTTAACCAATTCGTCAGTTGCAGTATTAGGATCATAAAAAGTGTACTGAACTTTTTCTCTGACAAAGTCAATACTTTCTCTTCTGGGGAATGAGCCACCAAATGCATTTTCATACAAGCCAGAGCTACCTGTTAAAACCAATGCCTTAACATAACCCGGGTGTGCCAATACATATATTAATCCTACATGCCCACCTAATGAATTACCTAATAATACTACGTTTGATAACTTTTTAAATTTTATAAACTTGTGAATATATTTTGATAATGCACGTACACCGGTAGTTAGCAACGGAAGATCATATATTGGCAGTATAGGTAAAATAACACGGTAATTAGGGCTAAACTCTTCAACAACTTTCTCCCAGTTGCTTAAAGCTCCCATTAAACCATGCAGAAGTAACAGCGTTTGACCCTCACCAGCTTCGATGTAATTAAAACCGTTTTCTTCTTTGAGCACATAATCCATACGTAATTGTTATAAGTTTTGGGTATTGTAAATATAGCAGACCATTTTAATCATCAGCCTGAAAAACTGTAAAATTATATTAATTTTAACTTACCGGGTTAGTTTGTAATAATTAACTAATTAATTATCCTAACAATTGTTTTACTACCTCTGATACTGTTTTACCATCAGCACGGCCGGCAAGTTCTTTATTGGCTACGCCCATTACTCTGCCCATATCTTTTACTGAGGTTACACCAAGCCTGCCAATTAAGTCTTCTATATAACCCTCAATTTCAAAGCGGTTCATTTGCTGTGGCAGATAAGGCTCTATCACATACATTTCGGCCATTTCAATCTCGTATAGGTCTTCGCGGTTTTGTGCCTTATATATATCTGCCGATTCTTTACGCTGTTTTATCAGTTTTTGCAGTACTTTAACTTCTGCCTCCTCGGTTAGGTCTTCAGACGCTCCCTTTTCGGTTTTAGCCAACAGTAAAGCCGATTTAATAGCACGCAAACCGCGTAAACGATCTGCCTGTTTTGAAAGCATGGCTTGCTTTATATCCTGATCTATTTGTGCTATAAGTGACATATTATTTGTTTTTAGTCCGAAAGTCCGGTAAGACCGAAAGTCCGGAAGTATGTGTTATTGATTTCTATTCGATTTCTTCTTTGGGACTTGCCGATATACCAATTTTCGAGCTTTCCTACTTTCTGAATATATTGGTTGCCGCTGCTTGTGCGGTTGGCATAATTATCAAATCGTTTATATTAACATGTGCCGGGCGCGATGCTACAAACCAAATGGTATCGGCAATATCCTGTGCAACCAACGGATCAAAACCCTCATAAATTTTTTTGGCCCGTTCTTTATCACCTTTAAAACGCACTTCAGAAAACTCTGTTTCTACGGCACCAGGGTGTATAGCTGTAACTTTTATTCCATATTGCAAAAGATCCGCCCGCATACCTTTATTTAAGGCATCAACCGCGTGTTTAGTAGCACAATATACATTCCCGTTAGGATAAACCTCTTTGCCGGCAATTGAGCCCAGATTAATAATATGGCCTGATCCATTAGCTATCATCCAATTACTTACCACTTTACTTGTATACAGCAATCCTTTTATATTGGTATCTATCATAGTGTCCCAATCATCGTAACTGCCTTTATCTATTGGGTCTAAACCCTGGCTCAGGCCGGCATTGTTTATCAGCACATCAACTTTTTTCCATTCGGCAGGTAAGCCTTCCAGGTTGTTTATTACCTGTTCCCTGCTGCGGATATCAAATGATGATACTGCAACCTCAATATTATATTTGTTATTTAGATGCTGGGCCAGGTCTTCCAACCGTTTCATACGGCGGCCGGTAAGTATTAGATTATAACCTTCTCGAGCAAAAGTATGTGCACATGCCTCTCCAATTCCTGCGGATGCCCCTGTAATTAATGCAATTTTAGCCATAAGTAGTTTAACTATTAGCAGCGAAATTATGTTTTTATGTTGGAATTATTACTGTGTGAACCCTGATTTATACAACATGAGTGGATATTAGAGGAAGCGACTTACTCAAAATACAAACTGAACATAATGGTATGTGATGATAGTTTGCTTATGGGTGACGAAAAAGGATGGTTTTCTTGTACCAGTAAGTTGCCTAATGAGTTGGATACTTTTATTTCTGGAGAGAGTTTAAAGTACTCAAAATAAATATCGAACCCTAACCCTGCTTCGTATGACGAATAATTTTTGTTGTTTTTAAGTAATTTATCAAGCGCGCCGGAATTGATATCAGCGTTTTTTTTAGAACCGACGGAGGTTGAAAATTTCATACCACCTAAAAGGTATGCTCTCATATTACCAATCCGGTCTGATTTTAATTTTAGAGATAAAGGAAAATCAACTGTAGTTGTTTGCACCAGCTTATCAACATCCTGACTGGCTGTTTTGTATTTATAACTTACTGATCTATCCGCAAAAACAAGTGAAGGTGTTACTCGTACCTCCAAATGATCAGTTATACTATAGCGGGTAATAAAGCCTACGGCAAAGCCGGGTGATGATTTTGAACTGATACTGTTTAAGGAATCTGTTACGTACATCTGGTTATCCGTATCAAAAAAAGGTTTACGCCAGTCGGGCTTTTTAACTATCTTAAAATCGTTTGATACGTATGAAAAACTAAATCCAAAGCTCAGGTCTGTTTGGTCGGCTCCTCCACCCCATGCAGGTATTAATTGCTGCGCAAATAAGGCGTTGCTACAGCACATCAATATCACGAAGGTAATTAAGTACCGAGTTTTAATCATTTAATGCCTGTATAAATGGAACAGATACCAAACGCTAAAGGCCTGTTTTTGGTATTTTTAAACCCCGCTTTATCCATCAATATTGTAAAAGTTTCGCCATCAGGAAAAGCTTCAACAGACTCAGGCAGATAACTATACGCGCGCGAATCTTTTGAAAACAGCTTGCCAATGCCAGGGGTGATATAATTAAAGTAGAATTTATATAGCTGCTTTACCGGAAATACCTTTGGTTTAGAAAACTCCAGCACAACCGCCTTACCACCGGGTTTTAACACCCTGTATATATCGGCCAAACCTGTTTCCAGGTTCTCAAAGTTACGAACACCGTAGGCAACGGTAACAGCGTCAAATTCGTCAGCATCAAAAGGTAATTTTTCTGAGTCGCCCAGCTTCACCTCAAATTTATCAGAAAGATTACGCTTAGCGATTTTTTGTTTAGCGATATCTAACATACCCTGCGAAATATCAACGCCAATGATTTTTTTAGGTTTCAGAATTGATAATGCTTCAAAAGCAAAATCGCCTGTGCCGGTGGCTACATCTAAAATTAATTGTGGATTAAGCTTTTTCAGTTCATTAATCGCAATTTTCCTCCAAATAATGTCAATACCCAGCGACATAAAATGGTTTAAAAAATCATATGTTTTTGATATATTATTAAACATATCGGCCACCTGCTGTTTTTTGGTGCCTTGTTCATCCTGATATGGGGTTACAGTTTTGCTCATGTGTATTGGGCAAAGATAGTGGTTTTAAGGGATTGTTAATGACTTATAGGCCATGGTTTACTACCAAGGCATACTTTTACCTTATGCATGAGGTTGTATGTATAGCCAAATGTGAAGTTATTTAACAATTAACCTTAATGTTAACCCTATTACAACGGCTATAAAAACGCTTAACAACGTTCCAACCAGCAAATACTCAGTTTTAACTTCTTCATTATTACTATTATACCTTAAAATACTTTTCGCTGTTATTAGCAACCCTATAGCTTCATATTGGCCCTGGTATACAAGTAAGCAAATCAATATCCTTTCCATTATCCCAATATATTTACCGGCGTTTTTTAAGCCTGCAGGCACGGCCCACTGTTTAGTAACATATGCTATAATAACTGATGCCGGAAAGGTTAAGAAAAAAACACCCGCTGCAAAAACCCAAAACCTACTGCTTTCATAAAAAGCCTGTAGCATTTTCATGTTTGGCTGGTAATTAAATGTAACTACCCAACTTGCTATAATTACTACTAAATGCAGTATTTGATCAATAGCAAAATTTTTAAAATCTGACTTTGCATAAGACTTTAACAAATCAATTATACCATGAATTACTGTTATAGCTAAAACCACCTTCCAGTAACCAGGGCCAACAAATAGAATTGCTGTAAAGCCGGTAACAAGCACATGTAAATAAAGATATCCCGACGTTATTTTATTCTGCTCTTTATCCTTAACCCATTTTGAAGGCTGCCACCAAAAATCACTTATAAAGTGCGCTAACACTAACTTCATTAACCAAATTATACTATTTTCCATACTGTAATTGATTAGTTAGTATTTTAAATTTTGATAGCATGCTTGCAATCTCTTCAAATCTGGCTGCTTTTACATGCTGGCTTATTGTTGCTGTTGTTACATTTAATAGTTTAGCGGCTTCAACTTGTGACTTATCTGAAAGTATTATACTAAGAACTTTTGCCTGTTTTGCTGTTACATTTGCAAGCAAATTATCCATATATTCTGCTATTATTTCGTAGGTAAAATCTTTATCCTCGTCACCGCAATTTATATATAACTTACGCGATGAATTCTGAAACTTATCAAAATACCTGCCAGATTTTACAAACAGGTCTTCCATGTTTAAGCCTATATCTTTAACATTTGATTTAATGTTACCTATGCTTATACTTAATCTTATATCAATTCTTTTCCTTTCAGAATACTGTATAGCCAGCAATCTGCTTTTTATGCATTTAAGCAACGCACTATTTGCATCCTTTATAAATGCCTGAAAACTATCGCCTCTGTAAAATTCAATTTTATCCTCTTTAAAAAGGACCAAAAGATCATTCACTAAGTTAGAGAATAATGATTGATTCATCAATGTTGAGTTGACTATATCTGCGGTAACTACTGCGTTCATGATAAGCTTATTACTTAATATTACAAATATTAGTATAAATAACCTAATTAACAATAAATTAAGCTAAATACACTAATTTTAGCGAAATTAGTTCAAAAAGGCTAATTGCAGGAATATTTTTCGTAACGTATGCTATATCAATTCTTTTTAAATATTATTAAAAAGTTATATCTTCACATTATAACACACACTAATATAAACCCACCTCTTACTAATTATGAAAGAAAACATTGAAGCATCCCGAAGGGGCTTTATTAAAAAACTGGCTACCACAGCAGCAGCAGTTACCGCAGGCAGCAGCTTAATTGCAGCAGATAAAACTGGTAGTTTTTATTATCTAAAACAAAAATACAATAATTTTGGCCCTAACGACCAGGTGAATATAGCTCTGATAGGCGCCGGTGGCATGGGTACGTCTGATATTAACACAGCCCTGCAAATTCCCGGTGTAAAGCTGGTTGCTGTATGCGATTTGTATGACGGTAGGCTTAAAGACGCAAAAACCAAATGGGGCGCCGATATTTTTACCACTAAACATTATAAAGAAATACTCCTGCGCAATGATGTTGATGCGGTAGTTATAGCCACTCCAGACCACTGGCATCAACAAATATCAATTGATGCTATGCACGCTGGCAAACACGTTTATTGCGAAAAACCTATGGTACATTCCGTAATGGAAGGCCCGGCAGTAATAAAAGCACAAAAAGAAACCGGTAAAGTTTTTCAGGTGGGCAGTCAGGGAGTATCATCATTAGGGAACGAAAAAGCTAAGGAACTTTTAAAAAGCGGTGCCATTGGCGAGTTAAATTATGCCGAAGGCTTTTGGGCGCGCCGTGGTGCCGTTGAAGTTTGGCAATACCCTATTCCTGAAGATGCATCAACCCAAACGGTTGATTGGGATACTTATATAAGTAACGCGCCAAAACGCCCGTTTGATTCTAAAAGGTTTTTCCGCTGGAGAAATTATACAGACTATGGTACGGGTATGGCGGGCGACTTGTTTGTACACCTGTTTAGCAGTTTGCATTTTATAACCGGCTCAATGGGTCCTAATAAAATCTATGCATCAGGCGGGTTACGCTACTGGAATGATGGCCGCGAAGTACCTGATGTTTTACTGGGCACGTTTGATTATGCTAAGGCTGCGGCTCACCCGGCGTTCAACCTATCGTTACGCTGTAATTTTGTTGATGGCACCAGCGGCACAACTTATCTTAAGCTGGTAGGCAGCGAAGGCTCTATGGATATTACCTGGGACAGCGTTACCCTTAAAAGAAATAAGATGGTGGCTAATGATGATCCTTTCTATATCGAAAAAATGAAACAGATGGGGCAAGCCAATGGCGGACGTAAAATAATGCTACCACCTGAGCAAATAACCTACGATGCTGAGAAAGGCTATCTGGGTGGCCCGTATGATCACATGAATAATTTTATAACCGCCATACGCACCAACGGCAAGGTAACAGAGGATGCTATATTTGGGTATCGTGCGGCTGCCCCTGCCCTGCTATGCAACGATAGCTATTTTAAAAACGCCCCAATGTTTTGGGATCCGGAGAAAATGAAACCTTTAAAATCATAAACCAACAAAAACCATATACGAATGAGAAAACAATTTAAAGTACTAGGCTTAGCTGCTGCCATGGCTTGCGTAGCAAGTTCGGGTTTTGCCCAGGCAAAAAAATCTGAATGGGTGAGCTTGTTCAACGGTAAAGATTTAAAAGGCTGGCATGGTTATAACAAAAAGGGTGAAGTAAAAAACTGGGAAATAGAGGATGGTGCACTGGTTTGCCTGGGTACTGTAAAAGGAACTGATACCGGAGGCGATATTGTTACCGATAAACTATATGACAATTTTGAGCTTGCCTGGGAATGGAAAATAGATAAAGCCAGCAACAGCGGAGTATTGTACCATGTTGTTGAAGATCCCAAATATGTAGCAACTTATTTAACAGGACCTGAATATCAGGTTATTGATGATATTGGCTGGGTACCTGATAAGTTGGAAGACTGGCAGAAAACAGGTGCCGATTATGCTATGCA
>JAQBNY010000339.1 GCA_028288315.1 Mucilaginibacter sp. | reverse complement strand
GCTGTACCCAGCCCTGATTGTTATAATCCTTTACGGTAAATGTTGTTGCAAAATTTAAAAGGCCCGGGTATTTCTGAAGATCAAGGATGGCTATTTTTTGCTGCTCGGCCATTGGCAGGCCAAACGGGCGGTCATCCACAATATCCAAAAAATTAAAATTATCTTTCTTCGTCTGCTCAATAAAATAAGGTTCCTCTGTATTGATATGAATATGCACGTCAAGTTTTTTTACCGTAGCAAAATCTTCAAAAGAGTAGTATTCATTTGCCGGCTTACTTTTTACAACATCAGTGCGTTTATGCACCGATGTTGTAGTAAAAGCGAGCAGGAAAACAGGTAGGAAAAATAACCCGGTTGCCTTTTTTAAATTTTTCATTACGGGTTAGGCACTAAGTTTGGATTAAGGCTGAGTTCACGGCTTGGTATTAAGAATATAACACGGTCAGCTGTTGGAAGAACCGTTTGATTATACCTGTCAAGACTGTGGAAACCCGGGTAAGCCCTAACCATTGGGCGGTTGTTTCTGAAAAGATCACCAGGACGCTGGGCTTCCCAGGCAAATTCAAGTCTGCGCTCTTCTAATACCACATCTAACACAGAGGCATGTCCTTTCAGATCAGCAACAGTATATAGCTGTGTTCCGCTCAGGCCAGCACGCTGTCTGATCAGGTTTACATCATCAATAGCAGCCTGGTTATTACCTAATTTAGCATTAGCTTCAGCCCTTATCATATACATTTCGGCCAAGCGAAGGAACACCGGTGAGCTTAAGTTAGCAACATTTTCCTGCCAGTTGTATTTATTAATATAAAACTTAGGCACGTTACCGCGTTTCAATGTATCGCCAGCTGGCCCGCGCTGTAATTCAATAAAGCTGTGGCGAGCATCGTTAGGATAGGTATTCAGCAGATTAACGTATGATAATGATGCGTACATTTCGCCCCATCCGGTTGCCTGACTAACCGGGTCATTATAATACATTGATCCGATAGCGGCTTTAGCCCTGTTATCGGCAACAGTATGTCTGATAGCGAAAATAGTTTCGGTATTACTTTCAGGAACAGCAGTAAAATATTTCTTATAAGGCTCTGTAGCTAATAACTGGTAACGCTTTGAGTCAATAACCATGTTGGCGTACTTTATAGCATTGGCATTATCCTCATTAAACAGATACAAACGTGCAAGTAATGCATAAGCCACTTCTTTTGAAGCAAACCTTGAATCTTTACTTACGGTCATCAGGGTTGCTGCTTTTAACAGATCGGCTATCATGAAGTCATAAACCTCTTTTACTGTACTACGACTTGGCAAAGCCGCGCCTTTGGTACTGTTTGCAATTACAACGCCGGGGTTGTTTCCACTTCCTTGCGGATACGGACGGCCAAAAAATCTTACCAGATCAAAATGAGCCATTGCACGCAGATACAGATTTTCGCCCTTTAACTGATCTAATGCAGACGATTGCCCATCAGGGATACGCTCAATAATCTGGTTTGCTGAAAATATAACCTTATAAGCCTGGCGCCAAAACGAGGTGGTGATATTATTACCGGGGAAATCAGTATAGTTATATACGTTATACAATGGATCGGTGGTAGTACCGCTTAAAGCAACATCATCACTTTGATATTCGCCTAAAATGTGTTCAAAGCGTGTATAATCTGCATTAACCAATCCTGCATAAACGCCATAAGTAGCAGTTTGTAAGTCGTCGGGGCCTGCTAACGCATTAGCGTCGGTTTTACTGTCATACGGTTGTAGTTCCTTTTTACAGGCGGTGATGAAAGTTGTCAATAACATGGCAACTAATAATCCTTTTTTTAAATATGTCTTCATCGTTCTTATTATAATCCAAGGTTAATACCAAACAATACTTTTCTGCTGATAGGATACCTGTCTACAGAATTACCTCCGCCAGGGCCCAAAGCTATTTCAGGATCCATACCTGAATACTTAGTCAGCGTCCATAGGTTGTCACCACTCACAAATACTCTCGCACTTGACACTTTAATGCGCGACAGAAAGTTTTTAGGCAAATCATAACCAAACATTACGTTACGTAACCTTAAGTAACTGCCATCTTCCAGGTAACGTGAGCTAATTTTATTGGAGTTTTTGTTACCGCCAAACACTGCTTTTGGATGGGTAGCAATATCACCGGGTTTTGTCCATCTACTCCAGCCATCAACCATTTGTATACTGTTTACGGTTTCATAGGCACCGTCCGAATCAAAGTTTTGTCTTGACGAATTAAACACCATATTACCGCTAACAAAGTTAAAGAATGCACTCAGTGTAAATGATTTATAACCGAACGTATTCATAAAACCACCGGTGAACTTTGGTGAGAACGACCCTACAAATTGAGGTGTTGCATCACTCAGTACATTGGTTTTAGTAACAACCTTGTTGCCGCTGGCATCAGTTGTAACTTTTTCCCAAAGCGGATCGCCATTTGCCGGATCAACACCTGCCCATTTACGCATATAAAAGCTATTTAAATCATGCCCAACACTTACTATAGTTGGTGGCGAAAATCCATTATCTGTAATAATGTCTTTTCCCTGATCAAGTTTAATTACCTTACTACGGTTGAAGGCTATGTTGAAATTGGTTTCCCAATTAAATTTTCCTTTCAAATTAACCGTACTTAAATTAAGTTCAAGTCCGCGATTTTGAACAGAACCTACATTTTGTATTACAGAGCTATATCCGCTGGTATATGGTAACTGTACATTCAGCAATAATGCGGCTGATGTTTTGTCATACACATCCACATTTAAGGTTATTCTTTTAAATATGCTTACATCCAAACCAACGTCAACAGTTTTTGCCTTTTCCCAAGTTAAGTCAGGATTAGCCAGTTGTGCTGGCACTGAAGCTGAATAACCGGCATATTGTGACGAGAAGCTGTATAAACCAAGAGTTTGATAGTTACCAATTTGAGCATTACCGGTTTGTCCGTAGCTTGCTCTCAGCTTTAACAGATCAAATGTTTTTTGGTCTTTCATAAAACCTTCATTGCTCAGTATCCATGAACTTCCCAAAGTAAAGAAGTTACCCGCACGCTTATTGGCGCCAAATCTTGATGAAGCTTCATTAATATATGAGCCTACCAAAAAGTAACGATTATCATAGTTGTAGTCGACCTGAACCAATCCCTTGCTGAATGAATTCTCATTGGTTGAGCCATTTAAAGCTCCTGAACTAAGAATAGTAGATGCGGCATTCATTACATGCAAACCTGCAACCAATCCCTGGCCTAAAAGACTATTAGCATCAGCATAATTTGTTTCGGCTTCAGCTACGGCAATGGCGCTGAAACTATTTTTACCAATGTTTTTTTCGTAATGTAACTGGTTTGAAGTGATAAGGTTGCTCTGGAAACTTAAATTATTAATTAATTGTCCCAGGCCCATACCAGCCTTTGATCTAACATCATAATAGAGCTCACCTTTTGAATTTGTGTATCCAGCTCTGTTGCTGCTACTGAAAGACAGTCCCGGAGTAATGTAATAATCCAATCTTACATCGCCGTTAAGGAACGTTTGTTTTGTGTCATTTAAATTGTACTGCCAGCCATGCAAGAAGTTATCATGCTCTCTGCCCAGCCAATTAGCTTCCGTACCCTCACGTATAGATCCATCCGGGTTATAAGGATAATCCCATGGCAGGTTACGGGTAGCGCCTACAATAGCTCCATAGTTACCTGAAGCATCGTCAGCTGTTCTGCGGAACCCGGTATTTAATCTAACGCTTAATTTAAATTTATCGCTGATCTTATGCGTTACATTGGCTCTTAAATTATATGCCTGGTTAAAAGTTGTCCGTAGCGTTCCTTGTTCATTATAGTAGTTTCCGGAAACATAAACCTGGGTTCTTTCTGAACCTCCGGATACGGATACCGTATAGTTTTGTGTAAGTGCCGTTCTAAAAGCCAGGTTCATCCAGTTGGTATTATTTGATAGCAAACTGGCCGGCCTGTCCCTGTTAAATGTTGCCGGGTCATAAAACGTTTTTTGATAATCATAAAGCTGTTGCCCATTCATCAATTTAAAATTCCCCGTGGTAGCATCATTTACACCAGTAGTAAGGCTAAAGTTAACCTGGTTTTTACCGGCTTTGCCTGATTTAGTAGTGATGATAATAACACCATTAGCTGCCCTTGAACCATACAATCCGGTTGCAGCAGCATCCTTCAGGATAGTTACTGATTCAACATCATTTGGATTAGCAGTGCCACCAATAACGCCGTCAACCACATATAATGGCGCTGAACCGGCTGTAATAGAGCTTGATCCCCTTATTACAACACTAGGCTGCGCACCAGGACTACCCGAGGCGCTTGATACAATAACACCAGGAGCCTTACCTTGCAACATGCTGTTCACGTCGTTAGAAGTTACATCACGTAATTTTTCGCCGGATACAACCGATACTGAACTGGAGAGTTGGGATAATGCCTTAGAGGTATAGCCTACCACCACCACTTCGTTCAAGGCCGATACACTTCCCTGTAGTACTACATTAATAGTTGATTTTCCGTTAACAGGTACTTCCTGTGTGGCAAACCCAATGGCTTTGAAAACCAATACACCATCTTCCGGAACTTTCAAGCTAAAATTACCGTTGATATCTGTAGCGGTAAAAACCTTGGTGCTGCCTTTTAGGCTTACTGTTACACTTGGCAGTGGGCCATCCTTGTCTTTTACAACACCTTTAACCACCAAGTCCACAGTCTGTTTGACGGTTGCCTTGGGTTTCACTGTTGCGTGGGCATTTTCATTTATCATACTCATGAGCGCTGTACTGATAATGAAAATCATGCTCATGCGAATGAACCTGATTTGTTTTTGAGTTAGTTTTTTAATCATAGTGTTTCGTTAGTTAGTTTCGTTAGTTTTAGTGTTGCATTATTACTTATTATTAGTTACTGATCAGCTTGTCTTTTTTAATTATACCCTTAATTATCTTTAGCAATTCATCGCCTGAAGCCTCCAATTTTTTAAGTAATTCTATTTGTGCCTGGGTACGTTGAAGATTATGTTCAGGAAAATGTATTTTGTAATACACATCGTTTTCCAAATAATCCGTCAGGAAGCGAACTATTTGCTCGTAAGTAATGAGGTACACCCCTGTTAAAAGCGATTCGGCTTCTTCATCGGTAAGAAAAGAAGCTGCTTCTTCCAAATACCCTTGGGTGTATGATTCAAAAAAGGGAATGTTCAGGTTTATTTTATCTAAATCCCTCTCATCCTCCGCTGCTGTATTAATGATGGTTCTAATGGCGTCCCCAAAATCGTAGGCAACATAACCCGGCATTACCGTATCCAGGTCAATTACACATTGCACGCGGTCATCCTTATTTAATAAAACATTATTGAATTTGGTATCGTTATGAATTACTCTTACTGGTAACTGTAAAAGTTTTTGCCAGGCCTGCACCATATTTTCGGCCCGTTCCCTAACAAATGCTATTTCGGCAGTAGTATTTTGCGCTCTGCTATTAGCTTTGTCACCCTGTAAAACCTGTTCAAACCGGTTATACCTGAGCTGAACATTATGGAAATTAGGAATAGTTTCTTGTATTAAATTCACATTCAGATCAACCAGTTGGCACTGAAACTTTCCAAATGCTCTTCCACCCTGATAAGCCTGCTGCTGGTTTTCTAAAATATCATAGCTGTTGGCGTCTAAAAAATAATACATCCGCCAGTAGTCGCCTTTGCTATCATGGTAATAGTACTCGCCATTCCTGGTAGATACTAACGTCAGTACTTCCTGATCCGGGTTAGCTCCGGCAACGGCTTCCAGCTTTTTGCGAAGATGAGCAGTTACTGTTAAAATGTTTTTTATAAGTACTGATACATTTTTAAAAATATGATGATTAATACGCTGCAAAAGATAATCGGTATCATTTGCATTAACACTCTTAACAAAATAGGTTTCGTTGATATGCCCGGTACCATAAGGTACAATTGAGTTGACCTCTCCAATCAAAAACTGCGAAAGAATTTCAGAAATATTATCAGATATAGTGCTTGTTTGATCCATTATTGTATAAATATTTTATAAGCCGGTTATTTTTTTAAAAAGCTACTCCGGCTGTTTTGTTAACCTTATACAATATGGGGATTAATAATAAGTTAACACTCTGCACAACCCTAAGCAAACGGTTGCGTAAATTGTGCAAACGGTTGCATAAATTGCGTTTTATGCTTAAAATGCTAACTTTTTAGGATTTTACTTGGAAAAATGGCAATAAATGCCAAAACAAAAGTGTATTTTGTACACTATTTAGGCAATTTTACAATTTAGACTTAAAACTGATGAATTTTAAGCCGCAAAATTGAATGATTTTGAATATTTAAGACGTGCAAAGGCAATATTTTTGTTAAAAATCAATATCAATTGACAACAATATTTAATTTTCGCCTATTTTACTGAAGCGTAGCAATCAATTTCGACTCAAAAATAATCTGTTGATAATCCATAATGGGCTGGTCGTTTTGTAAACTATCAATTAACGAAAAGAGGATTTTAGCAGCTTGCTCACCCTGTTTGTAGGGGAACTGCTCTATGGATGCCATGGGGCGGTCATCCATATACTCCCATATGGGCAAATTGGCAAAACTGATGAAAAAAATATCTTTATTAATTACCAGGTTTTGTTCTTTAGCAATGGCAATGGCATCCAAAGCCAGGTAATCATTAAATGTAATTATTGCTGTAGGTCTATTCTCAAGCTTGAGTAAGTCAATCATAGCCTGCTGGTTACCTTTTTTTGAAAGATCGGTAAACCCGATCAACTTCTCATCATATGGAAGATTGTTTTTTTTCAGGCCCTGGAAATATATTTGCTGCCTTTGTTTACTGGCTACCAATTGCTTAGGGCCGTTAATAAGTGCAATGTTTGTTATCCCTTTTTCAACAAGCTTGTTTATAGCCATTAACATACCAATTTGCAAATTGCAGGCTGTAAAATGGATATCTTTCCTTTCGGGGATACAGTCAAAAAAAACAATGGGAATATTACACTTTTGCAAAAGGTCGAAATGATCGTAATTAATGGTGTTTTTACCAACAGACACGATCATCCCATCAACTCTTGAGTTTTTCATTGAAAGCAAAATGCGCTCCTCGCGTTGTGGATCATCTAACGATTGGCCAATAAGCACATTGTATTTTTTGGTACTCGCCATATCTTCGATACCATATAAGGCGGTAGAGAAAAACACTTCTGAAAGGTTTGGTAACAGAACGCCAATATTGAATGATTTGCGTTGCTTAAAAGAAATGGCCGATAGATTGGGTTCATAGTTTAACTCTTGCGCGAGTTTTTGCACACGCATAGTTGTAACCCAACTTATACTGGGGTGATCATGTAATGCCCGGGAAACTGTTGATGGAGCAATTTTAAGCCTTTTAGCAATTTCCTTAATAGTTGGCTGAGTATTTCTGTTAGTAATCATTGGGCTTCAACAAGCAATATACTAAAAATTTGGCTTATGAAATTCATAAGCCAAATTTTTGTTTTTAAGTATTGATGGGAAGTTTTTTTTAGAATGAACGTTTATCCCTTTGCGGCTCTTCATCTAAGCTATGCTTTTTGCCGGGAGTATTAGCTGTACAGCGGTTTTAACTTTTTCAACCAGTTGATTAACAGTATCTTCACTATCAGCCTCAGCATATATCCTGATTATTGGTTCGGTGTTTGATTTTCTTAAATGGACCCATCCCTTTTCAAAATCAATTTTCAAGCCGTCAACCGTATTGCAGGGGTAAGTATCGTATTTGCCTTTTATCATTTTCAATAAAAGATCAAGATCCAAATCCTCGGTTAATTCTATTTTATTTTTTGACATGTAATATTGGGGGTAGGAATCCTTCAATTGCGACATTGTTTTACCAGTTTTAACAAAATATGACAAAAACAAGGCTATACCCACCAGCGCATCGCGGCCATAGTGCAGCTCGGGGTAAATAATGCCTCCGTTACCCTCACCCCCAATAACGGCATTCGTTTCTTTCATTTTAGTAACTACGTTCACTTCACCTACTGCCGCAGCAGCATAGTTGCACCCCAACCTGACAGTAACGTCGCTTAGCGCCCGGGTTGATGACAGATTTGACACTGTATTACCAGGTGTATGTTGAAGTATATAATCGGCAATAGCTACCAAAGTATACTCTTCGCCAAACATCGAGCCGTCCTGGTTTACAAAACAAAGGCGGTCAACATCCGGATCAACAGCTATGCCCAGGTGAGCACCTGTAGCAATTACCTGCTTTGATAGCGCAACCAAATTCTCGGGTAATGGTTCCGGATTGTGCTGAAAATCGCCATTAGGTTCGCCATACAATACATCAATTTCATAAATTCCCATTGCGTTTAATAGTGGCGGTACAAAAATACCTCCACTTGAGTTTACACAATCAACAACAACTTTAAGGTTTCGCCTTTTTACTGCCAAAACATCTACCAAAGGCAATGCAAGTATTTGGTCAATATGTTTTTGCATGTAACTGTCGTCTGTGGTAACCTTCCCTAACTCATCTACTGCAGCAAAGTCCCAGTTAGTTTCTTCGGCAAGTTCCAGTACTTTTTGCCCTTCTTCACCGCTGATAAATTCACCTTTATAGTTCAGCAATTTTAAGGCATTCCAGTGCCCCGGATTATGACTGGCGGTTAAAATAATGCCACCACCGGCTTGTTGGTCAGGAACAGCAATTTCTACTGTAGGGGTAGTTGATAGGCCTAGGTCAATTACATCAATACCAATACTTTGTAAGGTACCAATAACTAAGTTGTTAACCATTTGCCCTGAAATACGCGCATCTCTGCCTATCACTATTTTCTTAATTCCGGTAGTATCAATCACCCACCTGCCAAAAGCGGCCGAAAACTTCACAATATCCATTGGCGTTAATCCTTCACCGGGTTTTCCGCCTATGGTTCCTCTTATTCCGGAAATTGATGTAATTAATGTCATAAAGTTTTACTGTTAAAATTTAAATCGAACAAATGCCTCCATAGCCTCATACTCGGCCAGGCCTAAGTTGTTATATATTTTCGCGGTTTCGCTGGTTCTGTCTTCGGCCCGCACCCAAAACTCGCGCGCATCCTCTCCGGGGAATACTGGTCTGTCTTTTTGCGACTGATGTTTAAAAATTGCGAGGCGCTTGCGCTCCACTTCTTTTGGCGATAAGGGCACACACATTTCAATCTCTTCGGTTTCAAACTCATGCCAGGCGCCACGGTATAGCCATACCCAGCAATCTTTAACCCATTCCTCGGTTATTGCCAGGCGTTTTAATGATTCATGGATGATATCAAAACATGTTTTATGAGTTCCGTGCGGATCAGCAAAATCTCCGGCTGTATAAATTTGATGTGGCTTAACCTGTTGCAACAAAGCCATAGTTTGCTCAATATCGGCTTCATAGGATACTTCATGACTGGTTTTCCGCAGGTCATAAAAGGGCAGGTTTTGAAAATGAATATGCGTATCATTTAAGCCAACAAACCTGGCCCCGGCTATAGCTTCGCCTTTACGGATAAACCCTTTTACCGCTTCAACCTCCGAAATATCTTTCTCATTTGGCTGCTTATTACTGATAAATTTTCGCATGGCTTGATATATCTCTTCCAGTTTTTCATTGTACAGGTTCTGAGATTTAGAAAAGTCCAACGTAAACTCTACAAAACGCAGTGCGTCATCATCCCAAACTGCTGTATTTCCTGATGTTTGGTAAACCACATGCACATCGTGCTGCTGGTCTGCCAGGCGGATAAATGTTCCACCCATTGATATTACATCATCATCAGGATGCGGCGAAAAAACCATCACTCTTTTTTGGGCAGGCTCCGCACGTTCGGGCCGCTGGCTTTCATCAGCGTTAGGTTTACCACCGGGCCAGCCGGTAATTGTATGCTGCAGCTTATTAAATATGTTAATATTGATGTTATATACCGGCCCCTTTGAGGTTGCCAGTTGGGCCATCCCATGAGTATTATAATCTTCTTCGGTAAGTTTAAGAATAGGTTTGTTTAAGCTTTTGGCAAGCCATATTACAGCCTTTTTAATTAGCTGATCATTCCATGTGCAATCTTTTACTAACCAGGGTGTATTGAATCTGGTAAGAAGGCCCGCCGCAGCGGCATCTACCACAAACTCTACATTATCTGCCAATTGCAGATAAGTTGCCGGCACATCAGAAGATATTTCGCCTTCCACCGCTTTTTTTATGATGAAGGCTTTTTTCTCCCCCCATGCCATCAGAATAATTTCGCGTGCCTTGAATATGGTGCCTATACCCATAGTAATGGCTTTGGCAGGCACGTTTGCTTTACCACCAAAATCATGAGCGGCATCGCTCCGGGTTAATTCATCTAACGACACCAGGCGACAGCCTGAATTTGGAGCTGAACCCGGCTCATTAAAACCGATGTGACCAGTACGGCCAATGCCTAGTATCTGCAAATCCAAACCACCGTATGCTGTGATCTTTTTTTCATAATCCAGACAGAATGCTGCTACATCTCCTTCCTTCAGTTCTCCGTTGGGAATGTTAATATTAGCGACCTCAATATCAATATGATTAAATAAATTTTCATGCATAAACACCCTATAACTTTGGGCAGCACGCGAGTCCATAGGAAAATATTCGTCGAGGTTAAAAGTCACTACATTTTTAAAGCTCAATCCTTCCTGCTGGTGCAACTGCACCAGCTCCTGGTAAACAGCAACAGGAGTTGCTCCGGTTGCCAGCCCTAAAATGGTTTTTTTACCAGCGGCTGTTTGGTTTTGTATTAGATCTGCGATTCGCCTGGCAACCGACTGTGCAGCTGTAAGCTTATCGGCAAAAACGGTTACCGGTAATTTTTCATACCGTGTTTCTTCCAAAAGATTAAGACGTGACATTATTTTAAATATGTTAGATTAAACAATAGTTTGGCATCATTATATGGCCGATCCCTTCAGCGGCAATTGTTCCCCTTGTTGCACGCCTTTCAAATTCAACCATTCTGAAACAATCAATTCTTTTAATTCTTCCTGTTTTTCTTCAATCATTTTCAGTAATTGAACCTGGGCCCGGGTACGTTGAAGATTATGTTCGGCAAACAGGGTTTTATAGTAAACATCACCTTCCAGGTAATCTGTTAAAAATCTCACAGATTGCAGGTAGGGCAAAAGCAGCACACCTTTAATTAGTGAGTGAAGCTCCTGCTCAGTTAAAAAGGAAAATGTTTGGCCCAGATATCCCCTGGTAAATTCACCGAAAAGAGGAATGTTAAGCTGTATAACGTTTAGTTCTTTTTCGTCTTCGGATGCTGTATTAATGATTGTGCGCAAGGCATCCCCAAAATCATAAGCAACATACCCTGGCATAACCGTATCCAAATCAATTACACACTGTATCCGGTTATCCTTATCAAGCAGAATATTATTGAATTTTGTATCGTTATGGGTTATGCGCAAAGGTATAAGGCCTTCCCTGCCCCACTTTAGCAGTTCACTCATAGCGGCTTCTCTGCTTATTAAGAAATCAATTTCTTCCTTTGTATTTTTTTTCCGGTTTACTTTGTCATTTTGAATGGCTCTATGCAGGCTATTTAATCGTGTTTCTACATTCAAAAAATCAGGGATAGTATCAATTAAGCCGGATGGATTAAGATCAGAAAGATCAGCCTGAAACTTACCGAACGCCATCCCTCCCTGGTATGCCTGCTTAGTTGTGGTAACTACATCATAGCTTTGCGTACCATGCAGAAAATAACTCATTCTCCAATAGTTACCCTGCTCATCCAAGTAAAAATATTTACCATTGTTGCCTTCAATAAAAGTGAGTACTTGGGTATAAGGGTTGCCATTAGGCGGTAGTTTTAATTTTAGATGATTAGTAACCGCTAGTACATTATTGGTCAAACCCTCTACATCTTTAAAAACATAATGGTTAATGCGTTGAAGCAAATAATCAGCACCGTTTTTAACTGATTTAACCAGGAAGGTATCGTTTATATGACCCGAACCAAATGCCTTAACTTCAAAATCTACTTGTTCCGTTTTGAAATTCTTAATTATAGCTGAAAAATTGTAGTCCATTATTTATTATTTATCAGTTTTAAACGACTGATTTTTGCGTGTGCGTACACACTTTTACTTAAAATTTTTATTTATATCCTCTATAGCCGAGTACTCTTATCAGAATAGGCAGTAAAACTGTTTTCTATTAAACTAATCATTTTTAAAGGGGTTATTATTAATATATTTTTCCCACGCCCAGGCTGATGACAGCATATCGTCTAAATTTAATTGGGCGGTCCATTTTAATTCCTGAGTAGCTTTGCTAACATCTGCCCATATTTTAATAATATCCCCTTCCCTTCTTGGGCCAATGCGATAATTAAGTTTAACGTTAGTGATCCTTTCAAAAGCATTAATCACTTCTAATACCGAATTACCCTTGCCGGTCCCGATATTAAATGTCTCATAAACATCAAGCATTTCATTATGCTGCATACGTTGTATGGCAGCAACATGCGCCTTAGCCAAATCAACAACATGAATATAATCTCTGATGCAACTGCCATCTGGAGTTGGATAATCATTGCCGTAAACTATCAATTGCGGGCGTTTACCTATAGCGGTTTGTGTAACAAATGGTACCAGGTTTTGCGGAACGCCTTTAGGTAACTCACCAATAAGAGCCGAGGGATGAGCCCCTACCGGATTAAAATACCGTAGTGCTATTACTTTAAGCTGGCTGTGTGCCTGGGCTGTATCTTTTAGTATTGCCTCTCCTATTTGTTTGGTATTACCATAAGGCGATGTTGCTGCTTTTAGAGGGGTGGCTTCTGTTACCGGCAACTGGTCAGGTTCGCCATAAACCGTGCAGGATGAAGAAAATACAAATTTGATGGGTTTTCCTTTTATTGCATGTAGTAAATTGACTAACGAACAAACGTTATTATCATAATATAGCAAAGGATCGCCAACAGATTCAGACACAGATTTGGATGCTGCAAAATGAATAACTCCTTCTATATTAGGATAACTATTAATCAATTTAGCCACTTGTTGCTTTTCCCGCAGGTCAAGCTTAATAAAATCAGGCCGCTGGCCGGTAATGGCCGCAATCTGGTCAACTATTTGAACAGTTGAGTTCAACAAATTATCAATAATCACTACCTGATAACCACTTTGCTGTAATTCAACAACAGTATGTGCACCAATGTAACCGGTTCCGCCGGTTACTAAAATCAGTCCCTTATTATTGCTCATATATTTATTATATTATCATATTATGTGTGTTCGCACACATTTTTAATGCTTTTTTATATTATTGAACTTTCAACTTTCCTGCCTTATAACCTGCAATAGAATAGTACAGGATGAATAAATAAATAGGCAGCAGGATAATATAAGCCATCTGGTTAGAAAACACATCTACCAATCTGCCAAACAGCAAGGGAATCAGTGCCCCTCCTGCTATACCCATCACTAGCAATGATGAGGCTATTTTAGTAAACCTACCTAAACCGGCCAAAGCCAGCGGCCATAATGCCGGCCACATTAAGGAGTTAGCCAATCCTAATAAAGCTATGCATAACACCGAAACATATCCTGAGGTTGTTAGGGCCAAAACCGTGAGTATTGCCCCTAATATAGCCGACCACACCAGCGCCTTTTGCTGGGTAAAATATCTGGGAATACAGATAATACCAATAATATAACCTATAATCATAGAGCAAAGCGTACAGGTTGAAAAAAACTTAGCGGTATTTAGAGAGATATGTTGCGAGTAACCGTAACTAACAATTGAATCGCCGGCCAGCACTTCAGCTCCTACATACAAAAACAAGGTAATAACTCCCAAAATTAAATGAGGGAATTGTGTAATACGGGTTTTTCCTGAATTGCTGAGTAAAACACTTTCATCCTCATGCTCAGTATCAATTTCAGGCAATGATGAAAAATAGATAAACAATGCCAGCAGTAATAACACTATCACAATAACCAAATATGGCACTATAACTCTCGTGGCCAGGTTATTTAACTCTTCAACACGCTCTAAGCTACTCATCGTTTTTAAGCGTATCAGCAATCCATCTACATCTTTCAAAGCAACAGCACCTAAAATAATAGGTGCTATTGCCCCGGCCAGCTTGTTACATATACCCATAATACTGATGCGTTTTGCCGCGCTTTCTGCGGGACCCAAAATGGTAATGTAGGGGTTTGATGCTGTTTGCAATACAGCTAAGCCTGTGCCCTGAATAAATAAACCGGCAAGAAAGTAAACATAAGTTCTGGTAAGCGCGGCCGGTATAAATACAAGCGCCCCTATTGCCATAATAATTAATCCAACGGCCATTCCATTTTTAAAGCCGAATTTTTTAAGCACGGCTGATGCGGGAACAGCCATAACCAAATAGGCAATATAAAAAGCGAAAGCCACAAAATAAGATTCAAAATTATTAAGCTGGCAAGCAATTTTTAAGTAAGGTATTAATATGGAGTTCATCCAGGTAACAAAACCAAAGATGAAAAACAGCGCAGCTATAATAGCTACAGGACTGATTATTTGCCTGGGTAAGGCTTGGGTTTGGGTTGTGGCCATATTGCTTATATTATTTTTTTTATACAATAAAATTTATTTTCCCCATAAATTCAGGCAAATGAAAATTAGGAGAAGGGTGATCAATATTATTCCAGCTTAAAAAATGCGGGTAAGTCATTTTGTCGCCACATTTATAAAAGTTTGCACTACAACTTTTATTCTTTAATGAGGTGAAAGAATGATAAACCAATACACTAAAAGGGATAATGAGGCTCAATTGCCAATGTATGCCTCCTTCCATAGTTCTGATATGACTACGGCTTTTTATTTTGCTTACTGCCTCTTTGGGGATAGTAATACGCTCATATTTACCCGAACCATAACCCACTAATGCTGTTCCCATACAATTAAATTCCAGGTTATAATAATTCACATCTTTATCAAATTTGATGAAAAACTCAACACAACTGTCATAGTATACCGGATCGTTAATCTCGCGGTAGTTAGCTATTAGTTCATTTTCAATCACATTATATTTTAACAATATACTATCCACGGTATAGGCAATTGTAAAGTTAACTTTGGGAGTGTAAGTATTATCCGCCCATAAATGATTATCTAATAGATGTGATTCGTGAGTATCCAGTAATACCGGCAGCTCATCTAAACGATCACTTCCAAAAATTCCGGGAATAAAAATTGCGCTCAGTTGTTTTGCCATATTGTTAGCATAAAAATACTGTATAATATTTGCGTGTGCGGACACACAAATTTACATTATTTATCCTTTTATCAAAATTTTTGACAATTTTTTTGAGAAAGAAGAAGAAATTTTTAAGATGGATGATTATTCGTCCAAAAAATAATTTAAATTTTCTTTTGTGACGATATCAAGCGGAAGGTATTTAATGATAGGGACTTCCTTTTTGAATATAAGATGATCGCACAAATGATGAATTCCCCAATACCCCTGCCCTTTCGGATTTTGGTTGATGAGAAAACTGATCTTGTCATTATTCAAATAATGCAGATTAGGCGCTATAAGATCGTAACCAATTAATTTAATACCTGTGATCTTTCTCTGCTCCAAATATTTGGCAATTTCAAAAGCTTGCGAGGTTGTTACATAAATATGTTTAAGATTGGGGTTATTGTCAACAATCTCATCCAATTTTCTGATAAAACCCGACTGGCTTGACCTTTGAAGCTCAACCCGTAGGATGTTAAATTGATGCTCGACGTTGTTTTGTAAAAAATAGTTTCTGAATCCTTGCTCCTTTTTAACCAGATGCTGAGCATTGCTAATCTGTTCATCGATATGCGCTATTAATACCGAACATGGTGTTTGTTGGCCAAAGTGAACTATCTTGGCAGCTAATAAACCACTTTGGTATGAATCCTGACCGATATAACTTAAGGGGTCATAATCGGCAATTTGTGTATTGAAAAGTACAAAGGGTATATTGTTATCTTTCCATTGCTCAAAAAAAGGTAAAGTCTCTTTATAGTAAATGGGCGATAGCAGAATGCCATCAGGATTTCTTTTCGTCAATTCTGTTGCCTGCTTGACATATGAATCAGGGTCATGCGGGTTAAAAACAAATTGCTCTATCTGTACACCATATTGCTTAAGATCGGCCTCTGCCTTTTCAATACCGGCCTTTGGAGCAAGCCAGAACGCATCATACTGATGATCGGGAAATAAGGCAGCCAGGTAATATTTCTTTTTAGATCCTAATACACGCGCCAGCAGGTTAGGTTCATAATTAAGGTCTTTAATAATTTTTAGCACGCGCTCCTTAACATCTTCAGCCACCCGGCCACGATTATGTATTACCCGGTCAACTGTCCCGGCTGATACATTTGCCTTAACAGCGATATCCTTAATACGAACATTGGCGCTTTTAACTGAAGAGTTCTTTTTCATCCTATAGATATACTTACCGGATATTTGCAACAAACATACAATATGTTCTAATAAAGACTTATGTCTACACTCTTTTATTCTAAATTTTACCAGAGTGGTTCTTAATATTAAAGTATAGTAAGTCTGCTCACCCTGTAATGGATAAGTAATGGTTGGGTAAATAGTAAAAATCTAACTTTAACCTCATGCAAAGAAAGGTGCAACATGTATTGCACCTTTCTAAAACTGCTTTATAAACTTGCCATATCAATTACAAAGCGGTAATGAACGTCTCCGGCAAGTGTACGCTCGTATGCTTCATTTATTTTGTCTATGCTTATTACTTCCACATCTGATGTTATATTATGTTCAGCGCAATAATCCAGCATCTCCTGGGTTTCTTTAATCCCACCAACCAATGAACCTACTAAGCTGCGTCGTCCCATAATGAACGGAAATGCTGCTACTGGCGTTGGTTCGGGAGGTGCACCAAGCAAAACCATTACACCATCTGTAGTAAGCAGATTAAGGTACTCATTGTAATCATGAGGAGCTGAAACAGTATCTATAATAAAGTCAAAGGTTCCTGCAAGCTCATCCATTGTTTCTTTATTGGTTGTAAGCTTAAAGTGATGCGCTCCAAGTTCTGCAGCATCTTTTTCTTTACTTTTTGAACGGCTCAACATAGTAACCTCTGCTCCCATTGACGAGGCTAACTTAACAGCCATGTGGCCTAGTCCACCCAAACCAACAACAGCAAGTTTGTCGCCTGCTTTAACACCCCAGTGACGTAATGGAGAATATGTTGTAATGCCGGCACATAGCAATGGTGCTACTTTTTCAAGAGGTAATTTATCAGATACTGATAAAACGAAATGCTGAGTAACAACAATATGGCTGGAGTAGCCACCGTAAGTGATTGTCTTTTTATCCTGGCTTTGTGAATTGTATGTTTGGGTGTGTCCGTTAAGGCAATATTGCTCAAGATCTTTCTCGCAGTTAGCACAATGCATACAAGAATCTACAAAGCATCCAACACCAACGGTATCACCTATTTTAAAACGAGTGACATTGTTTCCTACACGGGTAACCTTACCAACTATCTCATGTCCTGGAACAGCAGGATAAACAGTACCGCCCCATTCATTTCTTGCGGTATGAATATCGGAATGGCAAACGCCACAATAAAGAATTTTAATCTCCACATCATCGGCATCCGGTTCGCGTCGATCAATGGAAAAAGGAGCAAGGGGTTTGTCTGCACTTTGTGCAGCATAAGCTTTTACTGATGTCATATGATTAATTTTTTACAAAAAACGGAAATGTGCCTTTTACTTTTTGTTTTTTTAAAGCCATTTTTAATATTATTCACTAATGAACACTGGGTGCTTGCATAAGTTTTACGTCAGGCAATAATTGAATAAACCTTTTTAACATCTGTAATTCTATAAACAATGGAAAAAGCACCGTCAGCTTTTGCCTCTAGTATCTAATATGAACATGTACCATAATTTGGGGTTTATGGTCATGATTTGATTTATTGTGCAATAAATTGCTATCGTTTTGTTATAAAAAATAAAATAAACAAAAAAGCCCTTCAGAAGGGCTGAAAGGCTTTTATTTTACTAATGACAGTGGGGGTTTTTCGAACCATTTAATTGAAAATTTACGAAGAATTGGAAATTTGGGTGAAGATTTTAATATATTTTAAATATACACCGCTTCATATTCAACTTTTCAAAATTGAGTTCAAAGTCAACTCTATTATTAAGTATATTTATTTTCATTATGAAAGAGTAAAGAACCTTTGAAAGACTTGTTGCATTATTATCATCGGATGAATATGATGAATCATATACCCACTCGCTTAACAAAAATACCGGATGCCGGTAACGGCATCCGGACCAAATAAAAGCAGCGCAAATGAAAATTAAACTTCTGATGCTTTTTCAGCTGCTTCGATAATTACACCTGCAACGGTCTTAGGCTGCGACATGAAGATCACGTGACTGCCTTTAACTTCGGTTACCTGCGTGTTCGACCGGCTGTACATATTTCTTTGTATTTCAGGGTTAATGCTTTTATCTTCGGTAGCGATCAGGCCATAGGCCGGTTTGTGCCGCCAGGCTGCATCAGTAATAGGGCTTACAAAGCCTTTAGCATAAAACGCTCCCTGTGAGGCATACATAAACGCTGCTTCATCAGCATCTATATCAGCACAAAAGCCTGCATGGTATTTATCTTTATCATAGTATACAATACCTTTCTCGTCCGGAGGAAGTACCCCGTTCTCAGGAGCAGGCGGCGCTGTTTGAAGCCATTGCAGGGCAGACTCGCCGTTGTCCGGCTGAAATGCAGCTATATAAACCAAGGCAGCAACATTCGGGTGGTTACCGGCTTCGGTAATCACGGCACCGCCCCACGAGTGTCCGGCAAGGATTGCTGGGCCGCCGATTCTGTCCAAAGCAACGTGTGTTGCCAAAACGTCGTCTTCAAGTGAAGTTAAAGGGTTCTGTACAACTGATACGTTATACCCTTTTTTAGTTAATTCGTTATAAAGCGCTTTAAAGCCGGAGCCGTCAGCGAATGCACCGTGCACAAGCACTACATTCTTTACATTTGAGCTTTTCATTGTTTTGTCAGTTATTGTTGTTTGAATGGTTTAAGCTATTGTTTATGCCTCTGGCTAATGATCATTGCTTGGCACTACAAAGCAACAAAGAGCAGCGCGCTCAAACAATGCAGGAAAGAAAGAAAACCTTGGACAATTAGCGGTTTTTGTCCCTGAATGCCTGGGGTGAGATTTTTTCAGCCTTGGTAAACATTCTGGTAAAATAAGCCTGATCGCTGTAACCGAGTTCGTAAGCTATAGTTTTTATCGTCTTATCGGTATAAAATAATAAACGTTTGGCCTCTATGGTAATCATGTGTTGAATCCAATAGCTTACTGTGCGACCGGATGTTAATTTTATAGCTTCGTTTAAATAAGGGGTGGAAACCTTCAATTTCTGTGCATATTCGGAAGGACTTTTTAAGCGCTTATAGTTAAGAAACAATAAGCTTTTAAATTCATTGGTCAGGGTAACGGCTCTCGAATCTTTTTTGTCATGCTTCTGCACAACTGAAAACTCTTCTGTAAACATACCTGCAACCGCATCGATGAAGCCGCGCTTGATATGTTGATTAATTATGTTATTAGAGAGATCCTGTATAATATCTGCAAATAAAGTAAGACAGGATCTCATCCATTCTGCTTTAGTAGAGCTTATAGGTACCGGAACTTGAATAAAACAGCTTTCATTTAATACTGACTTAAACACGTCGCTGATTAAGAAAGCATCAACCGCGATAACCCATATGTCTCCCTCGGAATCGACATGCTGATGAACCTGTCCCGGAAGGATAAAATAGACTGATTTTTTGGTATGAAGATCCCATGAAAGTCAACGATTAGTTTTAAAAATCCTTTGTATGCAAAGGCAAAAAGGTAGTCTGTATCTCTATGAGGTGCCCTGACAAAATGATCAGCGTCAATTTTGCTGTAATTCACTATTTGCACTCCATGGGCTTTTACCTCATCAAGGATGACCGTGGGGATAAGCATTTTATCTCTATTCATGGCAACAATTCCCGGTAAAGCTGAATTCAGAAGCAGCGACGAAGCCGTTAGCGGTTGACTGTTTTAGACCTGACGGGCTCACCTTTTGAAACTCAGATCTAATTTACAATTTATCAGCATTAAGTTCTTCTTTATCATTTTCAGCTATGCGAATGTCCCAAACATTGTTATGGCCAAAATAAAGTATAACAGCATCGGGGCGGGTACAAACCACTACCTCCATACCGCCAAGCCAGGGAACTATTATTAATGGGTGATCTTGATGCTACAGATTATAAGGCCATCAAAAATGAAAGTGAACATAAAATAGCCATCTTAGAAGCAAAGCTTAATGAAATACCTTTAATGGCTGTTAGTCCGGCGGAAACCGAAACGCTTTTGGACAAAGCCATCACTAAATTAATACAACTTGATGTAATCTACTGTAATTCAGATACTAATATTCAAAGAGAAATAATTAGTTCGATGCACCCCGAAAAATTCACTTTGAAAACCTGCAACATCGAACCGCCAAAGTTGACTTTTTATTCCAACTTATCTTGCAGATTAATAACACGTTACGGGTGAAAAAAAGATGGGCAAGCGACCGTAAAACGTGCTTGCCCATATGGCTCCTGAGGCTGGGCTCGAACCAGCGACCCTCTGATTAATAGTCATAAACGGCGACTTTTCGAAGATTATATTTTATGTGTATTTAGTTGTTTATAAGCACTTTACGATATTTTTATTTATAGTTATTTGTCGATTTATATCGTTATTTGCCGCATTTTTCTGCAAATTTTCTGCAAATTTTTAAGACCTAAACTTTACCTTTGTTTAAGGCAAAACACTTATAAGCAATCACTTATGAAAATCTGACTAAAGTCAGAGGGTATTAGTTTCTGCAAATTTTATAATTTTCCGATCATGAAGGCTGAAATTTCGCTGTATTTGGACACCAGGAGGGCTTTGAAAAAGGGAAACTATCCCCTTAAATTACATGTTTACTTTGCAGCAAAAGTCGAGAAGTGGTACCCGCTTGATTATAAGTTATCAAAGGAAGAATTCGACAATTCTTACCTGTCATCGAGGCCGCGCGGAGATCTAAAAGACCTGAAAATTGAACTGGAGGAGATCGTTTCGAGGGGTGCCGCAATCGCAAAGGAACTTGGCGACTATTTTACCTTTGATAAGTTTGAACATAAAATGTTCCGGTCGAAAAGTAGCACAACTAATGTTATCGACCATTTTAAGGCCTATCAAAAAGTACTTGACGACAATGATCAGATTGGTACTTCCTCGAGTTATGGCTGCGCAATAAAATCAATACTGGCTTATTTTAATGCGGGCAAAAAACACCCGATAACCCATCTTGCTTTTTCAGCCCTTACCCCGGAAGTTTTGACCAAATATGAAAAATGGATGATCGAGCAGGAAAATTCGAAGACGACCGTTGGGGATATACATGAGAAACCTGAGGGCAATCTTTAATCTGGCGATTAAAGACGGAGATGTCAGTCCAGGGATCTATCCATTCAAAATATACAAGATACCAAACGGAAAAAATGTAAAGAAAGCTCTAGAAAATAAAGACCTAAAAACGCTCATCGCTGCCAATATTGAACCTGGAAGCCCCAGAGAAAAGGCAAGGGATTTCTGGTTTTTCAGTTATCAGTGTAATGGAATGAACTTCCGGGATATCTCAGAATTAAAATTTAAGAACATCCATGACACCTACTTTTCCTTTTTAAGGCATAAAACAATCAACACAACCAAAGAAGATCCGATTCCAATCGTAGTTCCGATTACTCTATTTGTCAAGGAATTCTTTGGGAAGTACGCTAATAAGAAAGGCAAACCAAATGACTATGTATTCCCGATTTTCTACCCGGGAATTACCGCTAAAGAAAGGCATCGTGTTAACCAAAATTTTATCCGCTTCGTCAATCAGCATATGAAGGGCCTGGTTGAAACATCCGGACTAAAAATCAAGGCCCGTACCATGGAAGCCAGACACTCCTTCACTACCCGTGCTACCAGGAAAATGGGGCTTGAATTTGCTCAGGAGGCTCTGGGGCATACCAGTATGGCAACGACTCAGAATTACTGGGCAGGTTTCGAGAGTGCGACCAAAAAGGAAATGGCTGACATGCTAATGAACTTTGATACGCGCAAGACAAAGAAACAATTAAAAGCAAAGGTATAAGTTTATTGGCCTATCCTCAGCCGGTATGAATTTTAGTATTGTTAAACATTATTAATTGCTTTCTATCAGTATAGAGGATGCATTCGATTAATATGGAAAATAATAACAGTTATATATCGCTTTTAAATCAGCTCAAAAGTGATATAGAAGATGCCAGGCTTAAAGTTGCATTAACAGTTAATGAACAATTGCTTGAACTGTATTGGAAAATAGGGAACAATATATTGATTCAGCAATCGGCTGAAGGCTGGGGAGCAAAAATCATTGACCGTCTGGCTCATGACCTGAAGCTTTCCTTCCCGGACATGAAAGGCATTTCTCCCAGGAACTTTAAGTACATGCGCTCCTTTGCACATACTTATCCCGAATTTGTGCAAGCGGCACTTGCACAAACGGGCGGTTTAGATTCAATCGTGCAAGTGCCGCTTGCACAATTGCCGTGGTACCACCACATCACGTTGCTGGATAAAGTAAAAGCGGACGAAGAACGAAGATTTTATATCAGGGAGGCTGTGAAAAATGGCTGGAGCAGAAACGTTCTTGTGCATCAAATCGAAAGCAATTTGTATCAACGGCAGGGAAACAGCATCACTAATTTTGTGACAACATTGCCGCCCATCCAAAGCGATCTTGCAAAAGAAATATTTAAGGACCCCTATAAATTTGATTTTCTAAACTTATCAGAAACTCACTTCGAAAAGGACCTCGAGGATGGGCTTGTCGGGCATATGACCAAGTTCTTACTTGAACTCGGAAGCGGATTTAGTTATGTTGGAAGGCAATACCCTTTAAATGTAGGAGGCGAAGAATTTTACATTGACCTACTATTTTATCATCTAAAGCTCAGATGCTTTGTTGTAATTGAATTAAAAACCGGAAAATTCATACCTGAGTTGCCGGTAAGTTAAACTTTTATCTCCATGCGGCAGACGATATTTTAAAACATCAACTGGATCAACCAACGATAGGCATCCTGATCTGTAAGGAAAAAAACAAGATCGTCGCAGAATACTCTTTAAAAGGAATTGAAAAGCCCATAGGAATTTCAGAGTATAGCCTAACTAAAGCGATCCCAACCAGTTTAAAAGGAAGTTTGCCATCAGTAGCTGAAATTGAAAAGAACTTGAAATAAATTATTATAGAATTTTCGTTTTAGAGAACGGTTCAATATGGATAAGTACATCCTTAATGCAAAGCTCACTGTTCATTAATTTATCCTTGACTAAATGCGCGATGCGGTTCCCCTCTGCGACTGATAAATCCGGAGCAACCTGTATATGCAGATCAACAAAATAATCGAAGCCCATCTTTCTCACGTAGCATTTTTCTATAAACAATACTTCATTAACATCGGCGGCTAATGCTCTGACCTGATCCACAATTTCGCCAGATGGCGCAGCATCCATAATTTCAGCAAGGCCAGGGCGTAAGAGCTGGATTGCGTTATAAAAGACAATGCCGGAGGCTAAAAGCGCAGCCCAGTCGTCGGCACCTTCATACCCCTTACCTGCGACCAGCGCGATCACGATCCCAATAAACGCGGCAATAGAGGTGATGGCATCACTCCGGTGATGATAAGCATCGGCCTTCACTGCATTACTGCCAATTTGTTTTCCGACATTCAGTACATAGCGGAACATACTCTCTTTGATAATAATTACCCCCAACAGGATATAA
>JAQBNY010000338.1 GCA_028288315.1 Mucilaginibacter sp. | reverse complement strand
TAATAAGTTTGCGAACCTTGTCTGGGTGCCTTAAACCCATTTCCAAACAGGTTTGGCCACCATTGCTAAAGCCTAATATATCTGCTTTGGGTATGTTTAATTGGGTTAACAGTTGGGCTATATCATCAGCATCCTGCACAAAAGTTTCGGGAGCGTCCCTGTCGTTGGTGTGGCCATGCGCCTGCAGCTCAACGGCAATAACTTTATGTGTTTTGGCAAGGACAGGCATTATGCGGCTAAAATTAGTTTTAATGGTCGATCCACCGCCATGTACCAACACCAGCGGGCTGCCTGTTCCCTGTATTTCATAGTACATTTTTATGCCGTTTACGTTGGCATAATTGCCTGTTGTTTGGCCTTGCAATATGTTAGTTGCCATCATCAATATTATATTAAAAATCAATAACGTGTTAAGCTAAACGCCCTACGCTGCTACCCCGCTCTTACTATACTTATTCCGATACTCTACCGGCGATAGTCCGGTTATTTTTTTAAATATCATTCTAAAAGCTTTGGTATCGGTATAACCAACATTATACATAACCTCGTTCACGTTTTCGCGGATGGTTTCCAGGCTCATTTTAGCCGCCTCTATCCGCACGCGCTGCATGTACTCAACCACGGTGTTAGAAGTAGCCTTTTTAAAGCGGCGTTCCAGATGGCGGCGGCTCAGGGCCAGCATTGATGCCAATCCATCCACAGTAATTTTATCAGGATAGTTGTGCTCAATAAAATCCTGTGCTTTTTTAATCACATTGTCCTCATGGTCCTTTTGTCCATGAAAAATTATGAATAGCGACTGGCTGTTACGCTCAATATCTATTTCAAATATTTTTGATGATGTGATGGCAGCATCCCTACCGGCAAACTTTTCAACCAGGTACAGGAGCAGGTTAAGTGAAGAGTATGCTCCCCCGCTGGTATAAATCCCTCCCTCGTCTGTAATAATCTTGTAGGGCATCAGGTTTACATCTGGGAACATTTTTCTGAACTCATCTGCCACCAACCAGTGCGTAGTGCAGCTTCTCCCCTTTAACAGCCCGGTAGATGCCAGTATAAAAGCTCCAATACAAAGTGAAACAACCTCCGCACCGGCTTTATATTGTTTAGTTATCCAAGGCAAAAACTCGCTGTTATCGGCTATCACCTTGCTCATGTCGCCATGTACTGCCGGGATAATAATCATATCAGTTTTAAATGCGTCCTGCAGGGTAAATTCAGGTTTAATAGTAAACAGGCCGTTGCCTAAAGTGGTTTCTTTATTTAAGCCTACCAGCTGTATTTTAAAAAGTGGTGCTTTATTCATTCGATGCAAAGCCTCATTCACTTTTGAAAACATTTTATGAGCAGCCTCAATATTGCTCATGCTGGTTTCACCCTCCGGAATAAGTATTGATATGTGTTTCATAATTCAAAAGTAAATCAGAATGTCGTCGCAATCAACCCCTTATATTGTCGTAATTACACCCTTTTAAATATATTAAAGCAATGCACCTTTGTAATGGAGCTATTTAAAGATGGATATTAATTACAGCAATATAAAAATTACACGCCAGATTATTCTATTTAATATGGTAACGCTTGATAACCGCTTTGAAGGCCCTAATGGCGAAATAGACTGGCATAATGTTGATGATGAGTTTAACCGTTTTACTGCCGAACAATTTGAAACCGTAGATACACTTTTATTTGGCCGCAAAACTTACCAGTTAATGGAGAGTTTTTGGCCTACCAAACAAGCTAAAGAACAGTCCCCGGTTATTGCGGCATTGATGAGTAATACTGAAAAGATAGTTTGCTCAAAAACATTAGGTAATGTTGATTGGAGCAATAGCCGCTTGGTAACTAATATTAAAGAGGAGCTACTAAACCTTAAAAATAAGCAGGGAAAAGACATTATGATATTTGGTAGTGCTGATCTTTCAAAAACGTTGATTAAGCTTGGAATGATAGATGAGTTAAGACTGATGGTGAACCCGGTTGTGCTGGGCAAAGGCAAACCATTTTTTAGAGGGATAAAAGGACAGTTAAACTTACACCTGCTTAAAGTGAGAATGTTTAATTCGGGCAATATATTATTGTATTACAAACCATTATACAAGTAAAGTGATGATTGAGGTTTTTAAAACAGATGTGAAAGGAATAAGACAGGCAAAGAAGCTGATGAGCTTGCTTATGGAATATTGCCCTGTATGCCGCATTAATTTTGACCTGGAAGATTGTGATAAAGTTTTACGTGTTGAGGGTAAAGATTTTTGTGCAAATAGCATTATAGAATTGCTTAAATTGAACGGGTATAATTGTGAGATATTAAATTAACAAACTATAAACCAAATAATTAGAAATCATGTCAAAAATTAATGCTTACATCAATTTTAAAAATAACTGCAGCGAGGCCATGACCTTTTACAAAGAATGCATAGGTGGCGAATTACAACTGACAGTTGTTAACGAGTCGCCTATGAAAGATATGTTTCCGCCGCATTTGCAGAAATTGATTTTACACGCCGATTTAACCAAAGGCGACCTAACCTTGCTGGGATCTGATATGCCTAATGATACCAAAGGAGATGACGGACCTGTTTCATTAATGCTGGCGTGCGATACTAAGGCCGAATTACTTGATGCTTTTGATAAGCTGGGCAAAGGCGGTAAAGTAGTGCACCCTGTTGAAACTTTTTTTGCCGGTACAATGGGTAATCTTATTGATAAATTTGGAATGAGGTGGGGGGTATTTTCAGCAGAAAAATAATTAACTTAACCACATAAAACCTAAACCTTATCATGAATCCTAAAGCTATAAAAACCATCTACCGGATACTTACCATTGTATTTGCATTATTAATGCTGATGGATGGCGGTGCCGGTATAGTCAAAGAAAAAACCGGGCAGGAGGTAATGAACCATCTGCATTATCCCATTTATATAATGGTTATAACAGGTGCATTTAAGATCCTTGGCGCAATTGCCATACTGCAAAACAAATATAAAACCATTAAAGAATGGGCCTTTGCAGGCTTTGCCATCAATTTTATCGGCGCGTTTGCATCAAGGGCATTTATGGGCGATGCTATTGGTTTGCTGATACCGCCTTTAGTAGTGCTGGCTGTAATGTTTGTTGTTTACTATTTTTGGAAAAAATTCGAAACCGTGAAAACCATATAAAATGGATGTTATATTAACTATACTGGGAATACTTGCAGGTATTATTGTATTGCTGCTTGTATTAGCTTTAATTGCACCAAAAGCCTATACAATACAACGAAGTATTGTTATAAACAAACCACGGCAACAGGTTTTTGAATATGTTAAATACTTGCGCAATCAGGATAACTACAGCAAATGGGTAATGACCGACCCTAATAAACGCATGACCTACCGCGGTACAGATGGTACTGTAGGTTATGCCAGCGCATGGGATAGCGATGTTAAACAAGCAGGTAAAGGGGAGCAAACGATTGAAAAAATAGTTGAAGGCGAAAGAATAGATATACGTGTGATTTTTATAAAACCATTTGCCAGTGTGGCCGATACTTACATTGCTACACAAGCAGTTAGCGATAATGCTACTGCCGTAAAATGGTCATTTGATAGCAAGATGCCTTATCCCATGAACTTGATGCTGCTTTTTATTAACATGGATAAGATGCTGGGTGCCGATATGAATGAAAGCCTTGGCAATTTGAAACGGATATTAGAAAAATAGTAAATTCCTTTTAAATTTAATACACATAAAACTAAAACCAATATTATGAAAATCACAATGATTATTGTTCGTACGCTAATGGGGCTTTTATTATTATTTGCCTCAATAACGTTTTTATTTAAGCTTGTTCCTGTACCACCATTAACTGGAGCCACCAAGGTTTATAATGAAGGCCTTGCGGTTGTAAATGCAATGATGGTAGTAAAAGTGTTTGAGCTGCTTTGCGGTATTGCTTTTATAACCGGCCGTTTTGTAACGCTTGCCGTTGTGGTGATATTCCCTATAATCATTAACATAATTTTATTTCATGCAATAGTTCTGCCAAGCGGTATAGGTCCGGGCCTGTTTTTATTATTGGGCGACCTGTTCCTGGCATATTACTATCGTAAAAACTATGGCCCGCTTTTCGCTGTAAAATAGGCAAGTTTAACTACAGGGCCGCAAATATTTTCACGGTGAACATTAAACAAGAAAGCCGCGTCATTTGATGCGGCTTTCTTGTTTGCTAACTGCTAACAGCCTTTGCAAACTGTTTTGCCCGTTTATTTAATTCTTCTATCGGCATAGTAACCATGCGCCCTACTGGTTTATTGCCCCTGTAGGTGATTACTCTTAATTGGGTAGCATCAATAGGTACGGTAAGAATACCGGTGTACTTTGGATAGTAATTGTCGGGATAAGAGTTATCAAAGCTGTAATAAATATCCAACCCTTGTACCTCGGTAGTAATTTCAACAGTTAATTTTTTATCGGCGGTGCGTGTTACGTTAAAAATAGGGTCATATACGCTTGGCGCATATTTTATTCCGGCCTCGTTAAACCTTTCAAAATGTTTCTCAACCTTAGTAAAAAAGGTGTTAAAATTCTTTTTCGATTGTGGTGACCATACCGACTCTGCCAATGCAAACCCACGTGGCCAGGTCATATATTCCGCCTGGCGAATGTTGTAAACCTGCTCGGTCCATAAGTTTGCCTGTCCCCCCTTTATGTATTTGGCAACAGCGCCTTCAGGTATCGGCTCAAACTCGTAAACTTTACTCAAGCGCAGGGTGGCATACACATGCGGCTCCATTACCCTATCGCTTTGCATATAATCAAGGTAAGTAAATGTTGTTGGGCTCATTACCACATCATGGTTTTGCTGGGTGGCTTCGATGCCGCCTTTAACACCTCTCCAGCTCATTAATGCAGCATTAGGGCCAATACCACCTTCCAGGATCTCATCCCAACCCATGAATTTTTTGCCTTTAGACTCTACTATTTTTTCTACGCGTTTCTCAAAATAGCTTTGTACCTCTTCCATTGTTTTAAGGTTCTCTTTGGCCATCAACGCTTTTACTTCAGCACTTTGTTCCCAGAAATTTTTTGCGCACTCGTCTCCACCCATATGTACATAGGCAAACGGGAACAGTTGCGCCACTTCGCCAATTACATTATCCAAAAACTGGTAAGTATATTCACCGGCAGGGTTCAAAGTATTATCTACTAACGCCGGGTGGCCAGGTAACGACCAGTCCATTATCCTCTCGCCAGAGCGTACCACGTATTTATCTGCACCCGCCGTAGCTGATAGTTGGGGGTAAGAAGTAACTGCTGCAAGGCTATGGCCGGGTACATCAATCTCGGGCATAATATTTACAAACCTGTCTTGTGCGTATTTTACCAGTTCGCGAATATCCTCCTGAGTATAAAAACCTCCGTAATTGCGTGGCTCATCTGCCGTAGGGGGTATAAAATTACCAAACTCTCCCTCACGTTTTACATTATAAGCACCCACTGTGGTAAGTTTAGGTAGGCTTTTTATTTCTATACGCCAGCCCTCATCATCAGTTAAATGCAGGTGCAGCAGGTTAAGTTTATAACGTGCCATGTTATCAATATAGCTCATTACCTCGTTTTTAGTAAAGAAGTGTCGCGCTACATCAAACATTAAACCTCTCCACTCAAATCTGGGGTAATCGGTTATATTAACCACAGGTACGGTCCATTTTACATTTTTCGCAACAGCTTTACCTTCAATTTCTTTTGGCAGTAGTTGCAGCAGCGTTTGCACACCATAATATAAGCCGGCGGTTTCATTCGCGGTTATAGTGATGCCCTTTGG
This sequence comes from Mucilaginibacter sp., assembly GCA_028288315.1. GTDB lineage: Bacteria > Bacteroidota > Bacteroidia > Sphingobacteriales > Sphingobacteriaceae > Mucilaginibacter. Next base: position 8,453 of record JAQBNY010000338.1, on the reverse strand, counting down.
TTTAACCGATAAATAATATCCTTCTTTGCCAATAACTGTATCGACCTTCTTAGCTATTATCAACTTTATGGCCGCAGTTGGAGCCAGCCTTTTTACTTTTATGATCTTACCTGTAGCTGTTGAGAATCTATTTTTGAGTAAGTCCAGCACAGGATTAATGCCTTCATTAGTGCCTGATTGTATTGTAATGGTTTTTGGCAGCAGGTACTTGCCTGTGTGTGTTGTTATTTTTACAGGTTCGGGAATGATAGCAATACCTGTAGTTGCCTGTTGACTAAATGCTAAAGCCGAAACAAGGCAGGAGCATACTAATAAAGATAATTTTTTCATTTAGAGGGTTTAATGATTTACAAAAAGGGCTTATAACATGCAATTTATAACTTTTTAAATAATATTAAAAAGTTATTTATACATTTAAATGCACGTATGTAAGCGCCTGAATATTAATATTGAAAACTTTTATTTTGGTTTTTTTATTAAATTGCTTTCATAAACCTTAATTGCTCCTGTAATTCCAAAACCAATTGTTTAACTAACTTAAAAAATATGTCGACCGATCGTAGGAAATTTTTAAAACACCTGGGCACTTCAGTTTTACTGACCTCTGCCTCGCTTACCAGTTTAGCGGCTAAAGAAGAAAACGAAATTAGGATACTACGCGCCGAAAAAAGGATCACGCCGAACGATAAGATCCGTATTGCCACCATAGGTATGGGAATTATGGGCTTTAATGACACCCGCGCCGCCCTTACTGTGCCTGGGGTTGAGCTGGTTGGAGTGTGCGACCTTTATAAAGGCAGGCTGGACAGGGCCAAAGAGGTTTATGGCGCCAACCTGTATACTACTAACGATTATCGTGAAATACTGGAACGCAAAGATATTGATGCTGTAATTATTGCTACCAGCGATAACTGGCATAGCCAAATTGCCATTGATGCTATGCATAAAGGCAAAGCCGTGTACAGCGAAAAGCCAATGGTACATAAGATAAGCCAGGGGCTTGCCGAAATTAAGGCGCAAAAAGATACTAAGATGGTTTTCCAGGTAGGTAGCCAAAGGGTAAGCAGTATTGCTTACAAAAAGGCTAAAGAAATGTATGAATCGGGCGCTATTGGTAAAATTAACTCTATTGAAGCGTCTTTTAACCGCCAGGATGCTTTAGGTGCGTGGCAATACACTATTCCGTTTGATCAATCTGTACAAACGGTTGACTGGGCCCGTTTCCAGGCTAATGCTAAAGTGAAGCATGATTATGATAAGAACCGGTTTTTCCGTTGGAGGAATTATCGTGAATATGGTACCGGTGTTGCCGGAGATTTATTTGTGCACCTGTTGAGTGGTATTCATTTTATAACCGGCTCAAAAGGTCCGCAAAGGATTTATTCAATAGGCGATATTGCCTACTGGAGAGATGGCCGTAACGTACCCGATGTAATGAGCGCTGTGATCCATTATGGCGAAACCAAGGAGCACCCGGCTTTTCAGGTAACATTGCGCGTTAACTTTATTAGCGGCGAGGGCGATCGTAGCACAACCAAGATAATTGGCTCTGAAGGGGTAATGGATCTGGATGACGAAAATGGCTTCACAATACGCAAAAACAAAATGGCAGAGGCCCCAGGCATTGGTGGCTGGGATTCGTTATCTACATTTACAGAGGCCCAGCAAAAGGCTTTGTTGGATGATTACAATAAACACTATACCGAAACCCAAAGAACAAGGCCAACATTTCAGGATATCACCTATAGGGCGCCAGAGGGCTACAGTGCATCAAATGATCATTTTGCCAACTTTATGGATTCAGTTCGTAACGGCACACCAGTTGTTGAAGATGCGGTATTTGGCTTTAGGGCCGCCGCACCGGCGCTGCTTTGTAATGATAGTTATTTTAGCAACCGCCCTATTAACTGGGATCCGGTAAATATGAAAATAGTATAACCTAATCGCTATTTAATTTTTGACAGCCATAAACTTAAGTTTATGGCTGTTTTTTTATTTCAAGATAGTAATAGAAAGTGTTTTCATATTACTTCAGCCGTCTTGCGGTTACACCCTCATTAGTTATACGTACCTGATTTATCAATCCGTTAGTGTCAAAGGTCATTTTATCAATACAAGTTACCCTGTGGTTGGCATCAGTTTCAGTTAATGGGCGGCGATGATAAATAATATACCACTCATCCTTCCCCGGCACTTGTATAATGGAGTGATGCCCGGCGCCGGTTGCCACAGCTGCATCCTGCTTAAGTACAGTGCCAATTTTTTTAAACGGACCATTTATATTATCGCTAATAGCGTATGCCACCCGGTAATCAGGGCCTGTCCAGCCTCCTTCAGACCACATGAAGTAGTATTTGCCTTTGCGGGTAAACATTACCGGCCCTTCTACATAACCTTCAGGAGTTATTGAACGGAAAGTTGTACCATCTGCAAAAGGAACAAGGCCTGTAAAATCATTTTTAAGCTTCGCGATGTTACAATGGCCCCACCCGCCATAAATAATATAGTATTGGCCATCACTATCTTTAAATACAAACTGATCAATTGGCTGTGCGCCATTAACTATTTTATCTATTAAAGGTTTACCTAAATAATCTTTAAACGGGCCTTCGGGTTTATCAGCAACTGCTATACCAATACCACCTTTTTCATTATCATTCTGAATATCATTCGCACCAAAAAAGAAATAGTATTTATTACCCTTTTTCACTAAGGCTGGTGCCCACATAGCACGTTTAGCCCACTTTACGTTTGACGAATCGAGCACATTGTCATGCTTGGTCCAGTTAACCAGGTCAGAAGAAGAGAATGCATCAAAATGTACCTGCTGATTGTATTTTGCAGAGTAAGTGGGATATATCCAATACTGTTTACTAAAGATAGCAGCTTCCGGATCGGCGTACCAGCCTCCAAAAACCGGGTTGCCAGATGTTGTCTTTTTTGTTTGAGCAATACCTGCCTCTAAATAAAAGGCACATATTGTTAATAGTAATATAATTGTTTTTTTCATGGCTTTAAATGTGTTTAAAGTAAGTAGTGATGTAGCCTACTATCTCTTTAATATATTTGCTCCATATGCTAAAGGCATCTGCATTGGGTAAAAGATCGCTCCATTCAACCTTTTCTTTCATCAGAAAATCTGATGGATAAGGAGCCACCTCTATCCCCGCTTTTTTAAATATGAGCAATGACCGCCGCATATGAAAAGCTGATGTAACCAGCAAGTACGGGGGCTTTAAATTGGCTTGATCCAGTAATTTTTTTGAGAATAATGCATTTTCGATTGTATTACGCGCCTTGCTTTCAATAATTATGGTACTATCTGCAAAGTGCATTTTCTTCAGCTCGCTCTTAGCAAAATAACCCTCCCTAAACTTGCCTGGTGTAATTTCGGCATTACCTCCTGTAAACAATAAGTGCGATGCATTATGGTTGGTAAGTAATTTTATAGCCTGTATATACCTATCAGCACTTTGGTTAAACATGCCTTTATCGTCTGTGCCTTTAGATGCAAAGCCACCCAGCAATATAATACTGCTATAAGTTTTAGATGTTGACGGGTAAGTATCAATATCCCACATCCGGGCAAAAAGTTTAATGAGTAAAGAATTGCTAAATATGTAAAGTAATGCAACACCCGTTATCAGAAGTTTTTGCTTTCTGCGTACATTTTTGCAAAAAACAGCATACAGTAGCAGAGCTAATATCCATGTGAATGGATATATAAGTATTACAAATAGCTTTGATATAATAAAGTACATAGGTTTTTATAAAGGTGGTACAATTTAGTTCATTTTTTTATTTGGAGGTGTAACTATGGTTTATTGCGCACTAATGTCTCCAAATACAAAAGCTGCCCCTAATTAAGGACAGCTTTTGTATTATAGGTATGAAGATAGCTTAGATCTTAACGTTTTCCATGCCATATTGCTTCAAGACATCTAAGGGTACACCTTCCCATTTGTTGGGAGCATTACCTATGTAGCCAATATCTTTTGTGCCCATTTCGGTACTATAAAAGCCCGAAGCTGTTAGGTCGCGCATGCGGTTAAAAAATGCTACACCCTGCTGCATCTCTGCTTTGGCTTTGTATGGGTAGGCTATTTGGTCTATCAGTTCAATTTGCTGTGCATGGCTGCAGGCAATAAAAGCTTTACCATAATGGTTAAGGCAATACATATCAATCCATTTAAGTCCGCCGCGCATTGGCAGTTTATGACTTGGGATATCTTTTACAATAAATTCGATAAAATCGGGTACTTTGGCATCACTTGCACTGCCTGATTTTTCATCTTTCGGAATAATAATATCAGCCAATACTGTAATGGTTCCCATTTCGTGCTCGGTAAAGTATGTTTTTTCAGCCTTTAGCTTTTTATCCCGTTCTACTTCTTCGGGCATACGGCCGGGAACGGCTTCTGTTTTTGCTGATGTTGCGTCTGGTGCAGCTTTTTCGCCGGGTTTGCAGCCGCCAAGCAGTAAACCTGTAGAAACGGTACCTAAACCTATTGCTTTGAGTGTGTCGCGTCTGTTCATGATGCGTTATACATTAAGTTTTTTACGTTGTTGTAATATATATTCTGCTGTGCGCATTGATAAGGCAAGGATAGTCCATGTGGCATTTTTATCGCCTTGTTGCACAAACGGAGCCGCATCAACCACAAAAAGGTTCTTGCAATCATGCGCCTGGCACCACTTATTCAATGCTGATTTTTTAGGATCATCACCCATACGGATGGTACCTACCTCATGGATAATTTTGCCCGGAGCCTCTAAACCATAATTGGTTTCTGGGCCTTGCATTGTGCCATAAATAGCACCCATGCCATGTAAAACTTCCTCGAAAGTTTCCTGCATGTGTTTTGCCTGGGCAATCTCGTCATTACTCCATTTATAATGGAACCGTAACACCGGGATACCGTATTTATCAACCGTGCTAGGATCTATCTCGCAATAATTATCGACACGGGCAATGGCAGTACCACGACCAGCCATGCCTACCTGGGTACCAAAAAAGCGACGGTAATCATCTTTAAGTGATGCACCGTAGCCACCACCATCTTTCTTTTTACCATCACGGCCCGGTACAGCGCCGTTCATATCCTGTATGCCACCGCCAAAACCGTATGCTGGCATGTGCATACCACCACCGTATTCAATATGGTAGCCACGCGGGAAGTTCAGTTTTTTATTATCCAGCCACCATGGCGAGTAAATGTGCACGCTGCCTACACCATCTTCGTTATAACGTTTGCGATCCATAAGCTGCGGAAGAAAACCGCCTGCTCCAGAACCGGTAGAATCATGCAGGTATTTACCTACTACACCGCTACTGTTAGCCAACCCGCCCGGATGAGCCGCCGACTTCGAGTTAAGCAATATACGGGCAGATTCACCCGCGCTGGCACCAAGCACTACCGTTTTGGCGTTTACCTGGTACTCTTGCATATCATCCTTGTTGATATATGATACACCGGTTGCCAATCCGTTTTTGTCGGTAAGTATCTCGCGCACCATGGCATTGGTTATCACTTTTAAGTTGCCGGTTTTCATGGCCGGGATAACTAAACATGATGAAGCCGAGAAATCGCCATAAACTTTACAACTACGGCCGCATTGTCCGCAAAAGAAGCAGGCGCCACGATCTTTATTATTTGGTAAAGCCTCAGTTAAAACCGAACCACGGCCTGTAATTACTTTAACGCCGGCCTTAGTAGCCCCTTGCTTAATGAACAGTTCATTAAGGCGTGGCTTTGGCGGAGGTAAAAATATACCATCGGGCTCACTTTCAATATTTTCAACAGTACCGTAAATACCTATCATGCGGTCAACCTTATCATAATAAGGTTTAACTTCTTCATAGGTTATTGGCCATGGGTCAGTAAGACCATCTTTTGGTTTAAAATCCTCAGGGCCCATACGCAGGGATATACGCCCCCAGTGATTGGTGCGCCCGCCCAGCATACGCGCGCGGAACCAGTAAAACTCTGTTTTGTCTTTGGTAGTATATGGTTCACCCTCCAATTGCCAGCCGCCGTAGGCTGCATCAAAATCACCAAACGGGCGGGTTGTACCTGCTCCGCGGCGGGCAGATTCCCATGCCCATTTTAATTGGTGTGAATCTGTTTTAGGGTCAAAGAAAGCGCCTGCCTCTAACATTAAAACCTTAATGCCGGCATTTGCCAAAACATAGCCGGCCATACCGCCACCTGCCCCCGAACCCACAATAACCACATCATAAGTGGTGGCTGATTTTTTGATCTGTAAATCTTCCATTTAATAAAATATATGTCGAACTATAAATATTTGCGTGGTTTTAGGTTATAGTTGTTTAATCTTGATGTTTTTATATGCTACAACAGCGCCATGTTGCTGTAATGCTATATGGCCTTTAGGGTATTTAGCAAAATTTTTCCATGTTTTGAATTTACTATTGTTTAATAGTTCCTGCCATTCCGGGCTGCCCATTTGTACATTAATTACTTCTTTTCCGTTTAACCAAAAAGTAAGGTGACCATTGTCTTTACGTAGTTTAACTGCGTTCCACTGCCCGGCAGGTTTAGCCGCAGTAGCAGGAGCGGCCTTCATATCATACAACGAACCCGCTAAGTGATTAGCTTTTTTATTGTCTTCGGCTTTTTCATTATCCAAAACCTGCATTTCAATACCGCTTGCATAAGTAGCTTTTAAAGTAGTGTCTTCATGCACTCCGAATATAATACCACTGTTACCGCCTTCGGCAATTTTCCAATCTAATGTTAATTCATAGTTCTCATATTCGCCATCAGTGACCAGGTCGGCTTGGTTAGGAGCTTTAGGGTCTAACTGCAACGCACCATCAACCACAGACCAGGGTCCTGCATCGGTACGAAGATAGCCGTGCCATCCTTTTGTGGTTTTACCATCAAATAAGGTTTGTGTTTTACCGGCTTGTGCGAATGCCGAATAAGATAATGCTGTAAAAGCAAATGCGGTTAATAACAATTTTTTCATAATGTAAAATTTTTAACAGCGTATGGGCGCTGCGTGGTTATAAATAGGAAAAGTAAATGTATGATAATTTTTGATTGATGGTATAAACTGCATATTATCAATCAAAAATTTTACGCGATTTGTGAAAAAATATTGCCGGGATTGGTCATAAGCAGGTGATTTTGACTCACCCGGTCTTTTTCCTCCTAACTATAAGCTCTAATTTCTGTTGATTATGAAAGAAAGCCCTGATGATAAACCCAGAGTGGCATATCCATAACTCTGTTGAAAAGAGAAGTTATAATCATCCTGCCCGCGGTAGCCGCCCCCGGCCATTACAGATACATCTTTAAGGAAAGGCAGGTGGTAGTAATATTTTAAACTAACGTTTAATCGTTTTTTAAGGTTAAAGGCATTGTAATCATTGTACTTATCAGCTATATAAGTAAAATCGAATTGTATTCGCTGCCAGTTGTTAAATACCCATCTGTTAGTTTTTATAGGGTCGGGCTCTCTTTTTGCAAGGTTATATAAATAAGTTCCGTTAATTCTCACAAAACCATATCTACCTGCTAAGCCATCTGCAACTCCCTTTCCTAATAAACCTGAATGAAGTTCAACCCCAAGGGTAGTGTATCTATTAATTATTCTATCTATTTTATCGGTACGCCTGCCCGTGGTATAATTAAGCGTGTAAAAATTAGTTGAGAACTTGCCACTATCCACATTAAAGCTACCATCAGGAAGTAAAGTAGGCCCACGCGCACCATTAGAGTGGTGCGTATAGCCCAGTGATAAAAATTTAGGGTTAAAAGGGTCATTATTTACTCTGGTATATAAAACACCGCCCGGCATATAGCTTGGAGATTTTACCGGGGCACCCCGGGTAGCCAGTAACCTTATCTTGATACGGGTAAAAGCATTGAAAAAAAAGCGGGATTTAGGAGTATTAAAAATCACAAAGTTGGCAACAATATCAGCATCTAGTTGCGTTTTCTGTGGCTGAAAGTACTCTTGCCCAAAAAAAGACGTTCTTAAATTTTGCTGGTAAATGCTGTTAAAATCGCGGTTAAGGATGCGTTTAGTTACTGTAATTTTACCTATTGTATCCCGGTGAAATGCAGGTGTATCTGTAGCCGCATAGCCATTTGCTTTTGTTATAAACAAAAGAAATAAGCCAATATATATATTATAAGAACGGAATAGGATTTTAACCATATTACATGCGACACGTGTGCCTGAAAATTTCTATAATGACAGCCACAAAGCGGTAATGTTTTGGGTATTTATACCGTTTTGCAGGCCCTCAAAAATATAGTTTACCCTGTCATTACATAGTAAACATCGTTTTACATAACTAAATGCCTATCTTGCAAGTCAGATTTTAACAAAATAGTGACATTTCAGGATTTCAATTTTAACGAACAATTACTCGAAGGCGTTTTAAGCATGGGGTACACCACCCCAACTCCCATACAACA
>JAQBNY010000154.1 GCA_028288315.1 Mucilaginibacter sp. | reverse complement strand
ATAATTTAGCGCGGCGAACTTTACCAACACTATTTACTTCAATTTTATCAATGTTTGGAGAATTGTAAGGGAAGATACGCTCAACACCAATACCGTTAGAAACTTTACGAACAGTAAATGTTTCGCTATTGCCTACACTGTTGCGTTGTAAAACAACACCTTGGTAAAGCTGTATACGTTCTTTATTTCCTTCTCTAATTTTATAATACACGCTAACAGTATCACCGGCTTTAAAAGCGGGGAATTGATTCTTTACTACTGATTGCTCTTCTACAAATTTTACTAAATCCATGATTTTTAGCTCTTAAAGCGACTTTTAACCCGTAAAAATCGGAGTGCAATAATAGGGAAATTATTTGAAATAAAAAAGAGTATTTTAAAAATTTCCACATTTTATAGCTTATCAACAAACAGCCCTGCTCATTTAAACATTAATTACTAACCGCCTTAGGCTTTCTTTCTGTAAAATAAGCTATTACCGTATAAATTAATCCCAGTATAAGTAAATTAAAACCAAAGTTAATAAGTGTATCGCTCGCCGAATGTGATCGGCTATCAATATCAACAAACGTGTACACCGCATAAGCAAGCCCTGCAATTAAAATAAGCCAGCCAACAATAGATACAGGCCAATAAAAAATGCCTTTGCGCACAAACCAGTTTAGTTTCATTTTATTTAATTTTTAATGGTGATGTTTTCAACAATAGCATATGCCATAAATACCGACACAATTAGCAAGCTGATAATTATCAATAATATATTCCAGAGCTTTACTTTTATGGTTAAGCTAAATTCCTTTATCATTTTTGTGTGTGGCCCAACCCTTTGAAAGGTGACATGCGTTATAGCAAGCGCGTTAACAACAATGCTTACAATAGGCAAACCAACTAATAAAAGCGGCGACAAAAATTTAGTTTGGCTGGATTTATCAAGATCGGACATGAGGTTAAATGTGGCCTCAAAAAAGTTAGTTCTTACATGAAAATAATAATACATGCATACGCAAAATAAAAAGTAGCATGGTATTATAATTAACCAAACACCCAGCACTGCAGATCGTTCTGCATTCATAATGGCCATTTTAACAGACTTTTGATGTGCTGATACATCAACATCTGGCACTTTTAAATTTTCCATGTCCTTTAAAAATTCGTCTTTGTTTTTCATAAATCATATATCGTTATAATACACATTTATAATTTGGTTGCACTATTAAGCATATTTCTTAATTTTTCTAATCCGCGCGATAATAACGACTTTACAGTACCTTCATTTTTATTAAGTATGCTGCTTATCTCGGCATTGGTTTTCTGCTCAAAGTAGCGCAAGGCTATCACTTCCTGATACTTAATATCAAGCTTGAGCAGGTTAATACGTATTTGATTATATGTATTTAGGTCCTTTAATTCCTTTTCAATTATATCCCGTTCATTATCTTGTTGGGCATGCAGCAATTTTTCCATCTGCGGATTTTCCAATAATTGCTGAAGTGATTGTGGCCGATATTTTTGTTTGCGGTAGTACTGGTTAAGCTCATTATTGGCAATTCGGTAAAGCCAGGCAGAAATACTTATTCCGCGCCAGTTAAAGCGACCAATGTTCAAATAAGCTTTTAAAAAAGTTTCGGCAGCTATATCGCGGGAAAGATCATAATCTGCCGTACGGCGAAAGATGTAACCAAAAACAGGGGGATACCAAATATCAAACACATTGCCAAAAGCCTTCGGATCGTCTTTACACTGCGTAATAAGTTGCTGTTCTTGCTGGAGGTTCATGACTGCCTTGGTAATGCATGAGAGGCATATACGTTGCAATCTAAATTACATTTTTATTCCAACAGATCTGGTCTTCTTGCTTTTGTACGTTCCATGGCTTGCTCAAAGCGCCATTTTTCTACTTCGGGCGTGTTGCCGCTTAAAAGGATATCAGGAACTTTATGACCGTTCCAGTCTGCAGGGCGGGTGTACACAGGCGCATCCAGCATATCGTTCTGGAAAGAATCTGACAGGGCCGAGGTTTCGTCAGACAGAACACCCGGTATTAACCTTACAACCGCATCCACCAATACCGCAGCGGGCAGCTCACCTCCGGACAGTACGTAATCACCTATAGAAATCTCGCGGGTAACATAAATATCGCGGATACGCTGATCTATGCCTTTGTAATGCCCACAAAGTATAATAATGTTTTTTTTGATAGATAACTGGTTGGCTATCTTTTGGTTTAGCGTTTCACCATCAGGCGACATAAAAATAATCTCATCATATTCGCGCTCGCTTTTTAATTTCTCAATACAAGCTGCAAAGGGTTGTATGGTCATAACCATGCCACTGCCACCACCATAGGGGTAATCGTCGACACTTTTTTGTTTCCCGGTTGCATAATCGCGCAAGTTATGTACAACAATTTCTGAGATGCCTTTTTTTTGCGCTCGCTGTAAAATAGAATGTGCAAAAGGGCTTTCCAGCAACCCTGGTAAAACGGATATGATATCAAAACGCATGGGGCAAAGATATGCTTTAAATTAAAGTACTTTCTGAATAACCCAGCGATGGCCAAACGGATCCTGCAATTCACCTTGTCGCCAGCCGTATTCATAATCTGTTACCGGCTTAATTACAATCGCCCCGGCCGATACGGCTTTGTTATATACCGCATGTACATCATCAGTCATCAGGCCGATAACTGTGGTTACCCCTTCCTGCGAGGAAGGCACAAAAGCACCCGATCCGGGCATCTGCTCATGCAAATGAAACATGGCACCGTCAATATCAAACTGCGCTACGTGTACGGTTTCATCATCGTTACGAAGACACCATTGTTCAACAGCGCCAAAGGCTCTTGTATAAAAACCTATATCGGTAACATTTTTACCAATTGTCAGCTTGGGTGTAAAGGCTGTATTTGTTTTCATATTTAAATATACGGGATAAAACAAAAGCGCCCAAGTATAGGCGCTTTAATGTTTTTTTTCTTCGGCGGAAGATCAAAGAGAATTATTCTTCCAAATAAACATCAAGCAAACCATCGGGCAGGGCAATGTATATTTCACCCCCTTCAACATCAATGCCTTTTATAATGTCTACATTAAGCGGGAACAGCACTTCCTTATTTTTATATTGAACGGTGGCTATCAGCTGCTGCGGATACTCTATAACATCTAATATCTCGCCCAATTCGCCATGAGTTTCATCAACGGCAATAAAACCCTTAACATCTTTAAGTGTA
>JAQBNY010000309.1 GCA_028288315.1 Mucilaginibacter sp. | reverse complement strand
AATATTCCTTACTCGGGTCCGCTTTATAAATCACATGTAATTGACGGCAATAAAATTGAACTGGAATTTACCCATACCGATAATGGGCTGCTTGCCAAAGGTGACACCCTGAAAGGATTCACCATAGCAGGTGCTGATAAAAAGTTCTACCGGGCAAATGCGGTAATAGCAGGCGATAAAGTAATAATATGCAGCAGCGATGTTGCCAACCCTGTTGCCGTGCGTTATGCCTGGGCAAATAACCCGCTTTGCAATTTATACAATGGAGCAAACCTGCCGGCATCACCCTTCCGTACAGATGATTGGGACAATATTAGGTAGATAAACTTATTAGCGTGATATATAACTGCTTGAGACGCTGTAAAAGGCCGGGAAAGGTAGCAGTGATATTTACACAAAATCTTTATGATGAATGTATTGATAAAGATGAAACCAATATCGTTGATGGTTTTATAAAAAGATTAAGATTTGTAAATAATTGCATCAAAAAATGGTTAGTAATTCGGTGCGTTGCACATCGGCAACTATATAAGATATTGTAAGCCAAATGAGTTAATAATCGTGTTCGATTCTCCTACGGGCTACTTAAAGGTCAGTAATTCATTGTAATTACTGGCCTTCTTTCATTTAAGGGGAAATTATAGGGGAAACTATTTGGTTAAGTTGGTGTCGGTTCGGGTGTCTGTATTTTAATCTTGGTACTTTTCTAAAGGCACTTTCTTATATTTTGTATTAGCACATTTGGTGGAATTGTATTAGTAAATTGGTAGAATACCATTGATCCACGTAAGAGAAAAGTATTTCCCAGGTTGTATTCAAAAACGAAAGTTGATTCGGATCGCACTGTTCAGTTATATCGGCAAGATGTGCCTGTAGAATAGTTTTTATTCGTGACGTTCTTCTATTGCTTGTTTAATAGTTGTAAAGACATCCTCATCAAGCGGGTCGCCAAAGATTTGTTCCCAAACCTCATTGTGCTGAATTTTGGCTATAAACTTTCCATCAAAGGCAATAACAAAATATCCTTCAATAGGTATTACTTCAAAACTGTTCATGCCGCCCTTATAAAAGGCCTGAACATAGAAACTTTCATTAGGCTGTTCGGAATTGTTTTCGATGATCCGCTCAATATCATTCATAACGATTACAGTATACACCTATGACAAATAGATAATATGTTTTGTTTCAAGTTGTGAACCAGTTGTTTATGAAATAAGCCTCATCTGCTTATTAATTTTTATTAAACTATCCTGTTTAAAGGCTTTAATTTTCATTTATGCGTTCACTCAGGTTTACGCTGCAAACCAAGTGTATCTATCGGTCAAATAAATAGCTATAAATGGCTATATGATAAGCATTTGTAAATCAAGAAATTTGTTACCGTACAAGATAATCAATAGCTTAAATACTGTTTGTTAACCTTAACCGCCAACACTAAACCCAATAGCCATGAAACATGAAAGAAGGATTTTTATTAAGAATACTTTGCTCTTAACCGGAGGATTGTTTCTGCAGAATGACACTTTTTCTAAAACAATGATCAGGAAAAATGCGGCGTCGCGCATACGAAAAGAAATCAATACTCTTTCGGCAACCGACCCGGATCTGCTCGCTTACAAAAAAGCGGTTAGTGTAATGAAGCAAAGGCCGGCTTCAGATCCTACAAGCTGGAGCTTTCAGGCTAAAATTCATCAGAATTTCTGTCCGCATAGGAACTGGTTCTTTTTACCCTGGCACAGGGCATATCTAAAACAGTTTGAAGAAATATGCCGAGCGGCATCCGGTCAACCTGATTTTAATTTACCTTATTGGAACTGGACAAAAAATCGTTCAGTACCCGCAACGTTTTGGGGCGCTAATAATGTACTGATGGATAGTTCAAGGCGTATCAACGCGCAGTCGAAAGCACTTGAGGAAATGGTTGGTACGATTAATATTGAAAAAATTTTGAATAAACAGTCATTTGAAGACTTTGGAAGCTATGCTGCAACTTCTCAACGGCCCACTGATGGTAGCGGGGCTTCGGGTTCTTTGGAAGGAAGTCCTCACAATCATATACATAACTTCATAGGAGGAAATATGGGGTCTTTTATTTCTCCCACCGATCCAATTTTTTGGCTTCACCATGCCAATATTGATCGTCTTTGGGCAACATGGAATGATCGTGGCCACGCTAACCCAACTAAAACAACTTACACCAATTATATATTTAAGAAAAATTTTAATAACGCTTCCGGGCAGGCAGTGGATATAAAAACCGGCGACATGTCAGATCAGAATGCCTTAGGCTACCTTTATGATACTCAGCTTTCCGGACTCAGGTTAGGGCCAGTTAATTCAAGTTCTTTTGCGTTTATTTCCTCAACAAAATTGGTTAACTCAAACCAATTTTCACTAAGCGAAAAGCACCCTACATCTATTAATTTAACCGGGTTTAAAAAACTATATCAATCGGCGTTTCCGCAAGTGACAAGTTCATTGCCAACAAAGAGCCGTGAGGTAAAAGCGATAATTAGCGATATAAACCCTTTAAAAGAAGAAGATTATTTTGTGAGGGTATTTATTGATTATCCTAACCTTAATAAAGACACACCCATTTCAGATAAACACTATGTTGGAAGTTTCGCGTTCTTTGCTTCTGAACACGGCGACCATCCAGCCGCGGTTGGCGGTGATATGAAAGCTATGCATACCCCCAAGTTAACTTATGTATTTGATATTACAAATAACCTGAAGCAGCTATTTCTCGGTAACAGCGAAAACCTAAAAGATGACATTAAGATACAGTTATTGGCTATACCCTACCGCGCTAATGGTAAGGCCGCTCTAATAGCAGGGAAGGTGGAGATTGTTATCGCCCAAAAGGAAGTTTAATATGAACCGTTTATTATTTAATGTGCTGCTGGTACTTTGCTTGTCAACGTGTGCATCGTATCAGCAGTTACCTGCTAAACAGCCAGGTAAACCGGTTACTTATTCCTGGAAGGTTCCTGAATCGTTTGATGCCGAAAAGGAAAGGCCGATGTTAAAGATTTCTTATGATGGGTTGAAGAACCACAACTGCGGTATTGGGTTCCGGGTTTTTATACTGCAGCCGGGACAAACTGCTGATTATGGGCTAAACTCAACTGAATATGCGGGAAGCTTTTCTTTGGGTGAAGCCTGCCAGGATTCTTTTTATTTACCGGTTGAAAAAAACATTAAAAAAGGCGATGTTCTTGTCTTTCATATAATTCCCATTGACCCAAAAGGGCAGGTACTTAAGTCGGATCTCAAAACTAATTTCCATTTTAATATGGAACTTCACCCAAAAGAGTCGCAATAACTGCATACCGCATATATTGCGATAAAAGGGAAAAGGAATAATAAAATGACTACTTGTAGTCATTTTATTATTAACAACCGATTAATAGCTTAGTCTATAAAATTATATTATGTCAGGCCTTACAATTATTGAGTTGGTTGTAGGTGATACTTATTTTCTGTCTCTCAAGCGTTATTTGGTTATAATTTCTATTAATCCTATAAATCATGCTTCGCCAACAAATAATAGACATTGCAAGCTCGCAAAATAACATTAAGGAAAGTCCTTCAGGGTCAAATAAACAGAAATACGGCGAGTGGTATGGAGCAAACGGAGTAAAATGGTGCGCTATTTTCGTCAGCTGGGTGTACGATCAGGCGGGCGCTCCTTTGGGGAAAATTGAAACCACTAAAGGTTATCATTACTGTCAGGGCGGTTATAATCACTGGAAGGAAAAAGGAGAGTTGACAAAAGAACCGGAAATGGGAGACATTGTATTATACGACTGGAAGGGCGACGGACATTGTGACCATACCGGAATATTTGATTCATGGAAGGACAATAACAAAACCAGGTTCTATGCATGGGAGGGTAATACAGAGTTTGGTAATGATAGTGATGGTGGGAAGGTAATGAGGCGGGAAAGAAGTATCGGTCTTGTAAAGGCATTTGTAAAGCCCCATGTGCTGGGTGAGCCAGCCATTACTGGTTTGGCAGCGACTCTTAAAGTTGGTGATACGGGAAGTGATGTTAGCTATATTCAGCGATTGTTATGGGATATGAAATACACCGTAGAAGTTGACGGTATTTTTGGCCCTGGTACAGAAACAGCGGTAAAAAAATTTCAAGCCGATGCTTTTCTTGAACCCACGGGTGTAGTAACAGCCGCAGTAAGAGGAGCTATGCAGGAAGAGCTCGTTATAAAAAAACAAACAGACCAAAAGGCAAGTACAGCTTCCTACCTTCAAAAAGGAAATTCCGGCGCGGCGGTTAAAGAGCTCCAGGAAGGGTTAAATGCTGCCATTGCCGGGCTTCAGTTAAAAGCAGATGGGGTGTTTGGGGACCAAACGTTTGATGCGTTGAAAAAATTTCAAATGGACAAAGAACTGCCAGCAGACGGAATAGCAGGTCCGCAAACTTTTACAGCATTATCTGTCAATGTTTAAGAAATTAAAGAGATAAAGGCCTTTGGTTATTGTAAATATTGTGATTTGGCTATTATGCCGAACTCGCCGCTCAATGCAAACCAGCTACAAAAGTATTTGAGTTTTATAGTTTAGGACTACATCAAGGGAAAGATGCGATAACTTAGCACCCTTCCCTGGTCCTTAATAGAATTACATCTACACACCTTTCTCACCTTTGTAAAAAAAGCGTATAAAATTATACACTATTGGATCAACTTCACAAAGTTGGGTCACTTGTTAATGGCGAGTGCTTATGTTTACTTCACTGTTTATAAACCAATTATGAAAACAATGATACCTAAACCTATTAAGCATGTGCTGTTTATTGTAGTGACAATTGCCTTTAGTCATTTAACAATGATAAGTAATGCACAAACCACAATAAGTAATGTGCAAACTTCTTTAAATTATAAGGCACCTCAAAGTTATAAGGCACCTCAGGATACCGTATTAACAAAAAGGCGGCAAAACGAATCTCTTACTACGTACCAAAAAAGCACGCAAATATTAAATTCTGATTCTCGCTTAAAAGGTGCTGCAGTAAAAGCCGCGGAGTTACTTAAAGATACCAGCAAGTACATTGCTAAGGCAGGAATACCATTAGAACAGCTTTTCCAAAAAGATGATTTGGAATACCTTGCTGGTAAAGGCGTTAATGATGTTATTGTTTTATTCGGCCTTATAAATGAATCTCTGCCTAAAGGGCAATATATAGGATTTAAAACAGAGCAAGAGCAAAGTTTAACAACAGGAGAAAATCCTTTGGAGTTGAAAAACCTGCGGGCTATGATAGCAGCAAAGCCAGCTACCATTACAAGTGATAAACAGCAATGGAAAGAAAATGTATACCAAGCCTATATGGCGCGCGACTATGGCACTAAACTGGAAAATACAATTACCATTACTTCGGCTACGCGTGAAATGCGCGAATCGCCTGAGTTAGTATTAATTGATTTTAATGGAAAGACTATCTCCCTTAAAGCTATGTTGCAGCAGCAAATAGCGCAAGCAAGTAACAAATATGAAGCAGAAAAAGCGGCGGTTACAGAATTCCGTACTCGTACTTTTCCAGGTGATAAAATCTCTAAAGAAAATGCCAATGAAAATTATAAACGCGCTCTTTATGAGTTAATGGGTTTACAGGAGGGCGACATTAACCGCCATCCGGCAAGTCAAAAAGTATTACAGGGGTTAACGGATGATCTTAAAAAAGGAAACAAAAGCATTTTTATGAATGCATTGAAAAACAGCACTTTTTTTGATGCTAATGTACCGGGAAACCTGGGGCCAGTATTAGTAACAGAGAGCCAGGTAATAAGCCCGGGCCTGGTAATGAACAATGCCAGCGCAAAAGCTATGGAGTTGGTAATGCTTGCTGCTTTACATTATGGGGAGCGGGATGCAATGAAGCTGATAAAGCAAATATTAAACGGTGTAGGTTCTGCGCCGGCAAAGCAACAGGGTGGTTTTACACCCAGGCGTTTACATGAATTAACCTATCATGGAACAGAAAAATTCAAGTCGCTGGGGTTTGGAGAAGACAAAACTCAAAACATGACCATTGCTGATCTGGTTCTGGTAGCGGTTGCATCACCCGTTGCTCCGCAAGAGGAGAGTACAAAAGCTTTTGTGACCTTACAGCAGGTGGGTGAAAGCATTGTTAATAAGTATTTTATATTGGATATACAGGAAACAAAAAATACCATACTGTTTAATCCCCGTATTAAAATAGGTAGCCGCCATACCGAATACCGAGCCGCTAATGATGCCGTTGACTATGTTCGAGATTTTATTAACGGCAAGCCAATAGGCCAGAAAGGTTCGCGCGTGGTTCAAAACGGTATAGAGGTTAGAGTAGAATCGGACTTGTATTTTTCTAACTTAAATAAGATTGTTGAAAAGGGTGTTAAACCTGTTATTTTCCCTGAATTTGGAATAATTGCTGGAACAGGAACCCGTAGTGTTGGGTATGATAACAGTACCATACCCGGAAAACACGGAGCCGTACCTCAATTTAAAAATAATGTTATTACATGGGGCGCTCATGTTGGATTGAATGTGGGGCCGTTTTTACTAAGCCATGATGCAACTATTATGTCCACAAAAAGCAATGATGATCCTTATGTAAGATTTTTTGACCTTTCAGAAGGAATGACATATTATCGTTATTCCATATTGGCGCATGTTATGAATTTGGGTTTTGGCGATTTTGAGCAAGGGAAAGGCGCATATTTTACATTGGATGCGGAATTTGCCGGAGAGACAAATAACGAGTGGTATCATAATATTACTCACACACAAAGTACCGGTATGCAAATTTATAGTAAAGAGTGGTGGCGCGACTATAACCGATCTCATCCTAATGGGGTATTTAACCAACAGATAGCCACGGATATGATTGTTAATGGTGATGCAAAAGCCTCTTATGCGTCAAGCAATTTTGCGGCAGTACATCTTGGTGTTCTAAAATCCGGCTTTCATCTAAAAGGAAGCTTAGGATTATATAATATTTATAGTATGCCTAAGGATAATAATTGGGGTAAAATTTTTTCCAATACGGCTAAGGGTAACATTTTTGGAGCAGTGGGTCTTGCTTATAATTTTGGTTCGGGAAGCACTGTTAAAAAATACAGGAAAAAAGAATCGTATAATTCAATTGGAGGTAAGGAATCGCCTCATGAGATTGAAGAGTCATCAAGCTTTAAAAAGTCTCAATTTGGCCCAAGAGATCATGCTATCTTCACAAACAAAAAATCGAGGATTAAACCACCTGCAATAGACACAACTATTATTTCGCCAGGTATAACTAAGTAAGATTAAACGATTGTAGAAACCAACCCCATTGGGGTTGGTTTTTTATTAAAAAAGAAATGTCTTTACCCTTAATGATTATGAATAGGGAATTAATAACTTAATTTAAGTTAATGCTGCTGATACCTTTTTCTAAAGCCGTATCTTGTATTCCCGGTATTGAAGAACCTTCTACCCGCACTACGGTAATATCAGTCATGCCAATAAAGCTCAATATGTGTTTTAAGTAAGGCTCAACAAAATCTAACGGTTTCATTGGTCCATCTGAATATATTCCGCCTGATGATAACGCTATGTATACTTTTTTGCCTTTGATCAATCCTTCAGGGCCATTTTCATCATATTTAAATGTAACATGTGCCCTAACAATATGATCTATCCATGCTTTTAAAGCGGAATGAATACTAAAGTTATACAGGGGAGCGCCAATTACTATAATATCAGCATCCTGTAGTTCTTTTATTGCATCTTCTGAATGTTTAATTGCTACTAAATTTTCAGGTGTTCTGTTTTCTGCCGGAGTAAAAAAAGAGGTAATATGGGCTTCTTCGAGATGCGGAAACTGTTTGTTTACCAGGTTGTTTTCTTTTACTGTACTGCCAGGATAAGCCAATTTTATTTTTTCAATAATAGCATTCCCTAATTTAATACTTAAGGAAGCACTTCCTCTTGGACTTGAAATAATATGAAGGATCTTTTTCATCGTTTTTAATATTTATTTGGTCAAATCTATGTACATTTGGTTACAAAATATTAGTAGTATACAAAAGGTTAGTGGTATGCTTTTGTATAGCATTTTATAAATCAATGAGTTATGAAAACTGAAGCTCCAGCTTCAAGAGAGGAATGCACAAGTGCGCTAACTTCTATAGGCGATGCGCTTTATGTAATTGGCGGTAAGTGGAAATTGCGGGTAATTGTAGCATTACACGAAGGCAATAAACGTTTTAATGAGATACAGCGCGCAGTTGATGGTATCTCTGCCCGTGTATTATCCAGCGAATTAAAAGAACTTGAGCTGAATGGTTTTGTTA
>JAQBNY010000306.1 GCA_028288315.1 Mucilaginibacter sp. | reverse complement strand
ATGAAAGTGAAAAGCGCATTAAGAATGAACAGTTAAAGCATCAGCAGGATAAAGAAACACGGCTTAAAGATGAGTTAGAACGTGATAATAACCAGCTTAAACATGTTCAATATAATATTAAGCGCCTGTCTGAAGAAAAGCTGCAGGAAGATGAAAACCTGCATACCATTACTTTACGTGTTGCCGAATTAAAAGAAGCGGTTGATGAGTTACGTTTATCGCAAACAGCGGCACGTAATGAGTTAAACGAGTTAAATAGTGTTAATAACCGTTTACAAAATCAGGCATATAAGGCTGAGAAAGATATTGATATCTTAAATATACAGCAGCAGGCCCTTGAACAGGAAAGCCAGCGCAATATGGAAGATACTACCAGCAAAGAAGCGGAACTCTCTCACTTTAACAAGATAGTTGCGGAGCTGAATAGTCGTACAGAGACTTTAAATAGTGAATATGAACAATCTGTTGATGCCGAGAACAAACTACAAGAACACATTGCTGAAACCGAGAGTGAACTAAAAACAGTAAACGATAGTATATCTGCAGACGGCCGTAAACTGGACGCCAAACAAAACGAGTATAACCTCACCAAAAGTTTGGTTGATAATTTAGAAGGTTTTCCGGAATCTATCCGCTTTCTAAAGAAGAATACTAATTGGGCCAAGACAGTTACTCTGTTCAGTGATATTCTGTTTTGTAAAGAAGAATACCGTGTTGCCATTGAGAACTACCTGGAGCCGCTAATGAATCATTATGTAGTGAATACATATGACGAGGCCATAGCAGCTATTAACCTGCTAAGTAAATCGGCAAAAGGCAGGGCACAGTTTTTTATTTTAAATAATTATAGCCTCACCCCAAACCCCTCTCCAAAAGAAAGGGGCTTAAGCGAGGATTTAAGCGATGCTATCCCTGCCCTATCGGTTATTGAAGTTGAAGATCGTTACAAACCGTTATGTACTTACTTGCTTAAAAATGTGTATCTGGTAAATGATAATACCGAGCAGGACATCAATTCGGCACAACTGGATAATGATGTGGTACTAATAGGCAAAAGCGGCAAGTTCAATAAATCAAAACATACCATGGCCGGTGGTTCAGTTGGTTTATTTGAAGGAAAACGTATTGGAAGAGCCAAGAATTTAGACAACCTGTTAAAAGAGATTAAGCAGGCAGAAAACAGCATTGCAGCTTTAAAAAGCCGCAGTGAAGAATTACAATTCAAACTAGCCGCGTTAAAGGCATCAGGCAAGGCAGATGAACTTAAACAAAAGCAACAAGCCTTAAATCAACTTAATACCGAACTGGTAACTGTTAAAACTAAACAGGAACAATATCAATCATTTATAGAAAACAGCTTAAACCGCAAGCAAGACATTGCCAACAAAATAACAAGCATAAGGGAAGAGATACAAAACCTTGGCCCTTTATTGGCCGAACTTAAAGCGCAAAAGCAAATTCAAAGTGACCTGATGCTGGATAAGCAACAGGCGTTTAATGAGCTCAATGAAATGGTATCGGTACAATCAAATACCTATAACCAGGAAAATATCCGCCTTCATCAACAGCAAAATAAAGTTTCGGGTTTAGTAAAGGACCTCGATTACCGGGAAACCCAGTTAGAGCATTTGGATGTCCGCATCAGGCAAAACAGTACCGAACTGGAGCAGATAAAAGCCCTTATAATGGAAAACCTGCAGCAAACCGGTGATAGCGATGAAAGCCTGCTGGAGATGTATGAGCAAAAGGAATCGCTTGAAAAAGGCACCCATGAAGCCGAGCAGGAGTATTATGCGTGGCGTACAAAAATTACTGAAAGCGAGAATGAAGTATCAAAATTAAGACAGAAAAAAGACCAGGCAGAGGCTATTGAGAATGAACTGAAAGACGAGCGTAACAATTTAAAGTTGGAACTGAATGCTTTAAAAGAACGCCTGTCTGTTGAGTTTAATGTGGACATTAATGACCTGTTAGATATTGAAGTTAACGCTGCTGAAAATGAAGAAGATATTCGTGAGCGTACCGAAAAAATGAAACGCCAGTTAGATGACTTTGGCGCCATTAACCCAATGGCTGTTGAAGCATATAACGAAATGAATGAACGACATGGATTTATACAGGGACAAAAAAAGGATCTTGCCGAAGCAAAAGCATCATTATTAGCTACCATACAGGAAATTGATGATACAGCCCGCGAAAAATTTATGGCAGCCTTTATTATGGTGCGCGAGAATTTTATAAAAGTATTCCGCTCGCTGTTTAATGAAGAAGATTCATGCGACCTGACTTTAAGCGATCCGGAGCATCCGCTGGAATCTGAAATAGATATTATTGCAAGGCCCAAAGGCAAACGCCCTCTATCTATCAACCAGCTATCAGGCGGTGAAAAAACATTAACGGCAACAGCTATTTTATTTTCACTTTATCTGCTAAAACCTGCCCCATTCTGTATTTTTGACGAGGTTGATGCCCCGCTGGATGATACCAATATTGATAAGTTCAATAATATCATTCGTAAGTTCTCTAAAGAATCGCAATTCATTATTATATCACATAATAAGCGAACAATTGCCTGTACTGATATTGTATACGGCGTAACCATGGTTGAACAGGGAATATCAAGAGTAGTGCCAGTAGACTTGCGTGAATTAGCCGATTAAAATCATAAAAAAGGCGAATAAATAATATTATTCGCCTTTTTATTTGCAAGCTTAAAGTAATTATTTTTTAAGCTTAAGAGGTTTATTATAAATCATCCCTTTAAATTTATCTTTATCAAGCATCAAACCCGCTGCGCTTGATTCATCAACAGAAAATGTTTTACGTGCCAGGCTCTGTATTGCCGGGCCACTTGTGGTAAAGGTTCCGGTTTTAACATAGGTTATGGCATGTGCCAATAATCCTTCTGTGGGGTCACCAAACTCCTTAGTAACATCATCAAAGTCTTTCACACCCGGATATTCTGTTGTACCTGGTGTCATACCTGAATAATATCCGCCTTTAAGGTCTGCATTCTTTGTTTCAAATTCAGGTATATACATTTGATATTTATTAATGTCAATATCAAAAAATCCAACTGGTTTACCATAGCTTGTAGTACCAATTAACTTAACATCTAAAGTTTTAATAGCGCGGACATTATTTATTGTAAGCTCACTTGCTGATGCTGTAGAACCTGTTACAATAAAAAACACTCTACCCAACTGATTTAATGTTGTGGGCACACCTGTTTTGGAGAAATTAACTACGTTGCCATTAACTGAGTAATCAAACTGACTATAATTATAAGTGCCGTTAGCATCTTTACGTACCTGATTTTTAAGTATGCTTGCTTTACCGTTAGTTAATTTGTCATTAAAGTAGGTATAATACATAGGCATACCATTTTTAGCTGTTGGTGCAATTAAATTACTTAAGTATTCTGCTGTTGAAACGTAACCACCACCATTGTAGCGCAAATCAACCACCAGGTCTGTAACGCCCTGGGTAGAGAATTCATTAAAGGCTTCATTTAATTTAGTATTTGCATTTGATGGTGATGTAAAGCTGTTAAATACAATGTAACCCACTTTATGGCCATTACCGGCGTCAATTACTTGGTGATTTAAAACCGGATTAAGCGTATACGTTGCCACATTTAGGTTGGCATTAAATGTACTGCCATCAAACCTTTTCAAGGTCATAGATATAGTGCTGCTGCTTGTATATGCATTAATCACAAAGTTCACATTTGTACCGGCGCCTCCGCTTCCCCCATCATATGTTAGGTTTGTACGTCCATTTATGCTCGTAATTTCATAACCACGTTTAATACCGGCTAAATCTGCCGGTGAACCCGGATACACGTATCTTATACGCAAATCGTTAACATCATTATATAATGGAGCAAAACCAAAATCACCTTTAACACCATTTAATTCTGTTGATACAGTCCCATCATCAATAAACGAATATTTAGCACTACCGGGGGCAGCAGCATAATATTCATAAGGCTTACCTGTTTCAGGATTAATTTTATATTGTGAAATAAGATCAACTTCTGTTTGTAAGGTAGCTAAATCATTGCTTCCGGTAATTGCTCGTGGATTGAATGTAGCGTAGTTAGGAAGCGCATCATACCAGTAATAAGCTTCTTGTGCATAAAGAAAAACCGAATCTCTCATTAAATCCAAAGCCGAACCGGTTTTAGATGGTGCAATTCCCGGATCAGTGTTAGGAGTAACTGGCTTTTTTGAGCAGGATGATATTATTACTATAAAAACTAATGTTGTAGCGTAAAATATTTTTTGCATTGTTAAATTTATATATGCTGGTTTTAACGAAGTTACTTACTTATTATTACTATATAATATCTTTTACATTGACAGCATCTATTCCGGTAGTTTCGGCACATAACCTGTCTATGTCCGAGTTTTCAATCATCAATAAATCCCGTCTTTGCAAACCATGTTCTTTCATTAGCAATTCCAAAATATCAGGCTCGGGTTTTGGCAATGTTTCATTAGCAAAATAACAAACAAGATATGGCTCTAAACCGTGCCATTCTATTTGCTTTAATTTATTAAGCTGCTGTAAAGGATTACCATTTGTTACTATAAATAACTTTTTACGATCTAAAACAACATCCTGTAAAAAAGTAAGTATATTTTGATATAAAAGCAATTTTAACGGAAGCTTAGCACTCAACATCAGTTGCTCTAAATTACTGCGGTATTTTTCGTCCACATTTAATTTAGCTTTTATTTCATCAAAAACAGCGGCTTCTCCTTTATCATTATACGCGGCAATCATCAAATTAGTTGTTTGCTTCGCATCAGAAAGGTCAGTATATTCTAATAAGCTGGCAAATAAATAATATACCTGATATATATAATCCTTTTCGGGATACAGCACATTATCAAGTTCAAATATAAACGCTTTCTTGCGCGGATCTATATCATTATAACTCGTTCCTGCCATCAATAATATTAATATTATATTCTTTAAATAATTGTTCTGAGATTAATAATACATCCATTTCAGCATTTGTTAACGGGTATAAAGCTTCAATATCATTATCAAGACAAATCTTTAGCATTTCATGTGTATAAGTATCTGTTGCCGGGTTTGGCAGCTTAATTATATTTTTAAGCATAAAAGCAGGCAAGTCGGCATAATCGCCTAATAAAACAACATCATTGTTAAGTTTATTTTTAAGCTTATGTGCTACACCCAACGTAGCGGAGGTAATTAATACTTTCAATTATAAACTATTTACTATCATTCCATCCTTCATTAATATGGTACGGTCTGCCATATCAGCAAGGTCTTCGTTATGGGTTACTATTACAAAGGTTTGGTCAAAAT
>JAQBNY010000289.1 GCA_028288315.1 Mucilaginibacter sp. | reverse complement strand
TTTTAAACATAACCTACATGCAAATAAATAAACAACTTATTTGGGTAGGCGTCATCAGCTTTGCAGCGGTTCAAATAGGCAGAACACCATTGCCTTTGTTTTACAATACAAATATAGATTTTTAGTTGAAAGTAGAAAGTGTAAAATAAAAAGTTGCGTACCTGTCCGACTTTCAACTTTAAACTCTTAACTTTTTAACGCCATACTCCTTACCTTTGAACATGAGTATTACTCCCGAAATAGAAAAAAAGCTTGTCCAACTACAGGAAAAATATAATGCAATGGGGCAGGATATGACCTCATACCTGGATGGTTTACTGCATGCCGATTTTTTGACCTATTGGGATTATATTCACCTGGATACGCTCCTGAGCCTGCAAAGCCCCAAAACGCCGTTCCCTGATGAGGAGATCTTTATTATGTATCATCAGATAACGGAGCTGTACTTTAAGCTTGCCCTGCACGAATGCAAACAAATTGCCGGGGCAGAAACCCTGACTCCTACATTTTTTGCCGCCCGCCTAAAACGCATTAACCGCTATTTTGAGGCGCTTATCCAATCGTTTGAAATAATGGTAGATGGGATGGAGAAAGAGCAGTTCCTGCAATTCCGTATGTCGTTGCTGCCGGCAAGTGGTTTCCAGAGTGGCCAATACCGTATGATAGAGATTTACGCTACTGATTTTATTAACCTGGTAGCTGCAGATGAAAGGCAGAATATGGCATCGGCCCCTATTGAAGAACAGTTTGAGCATATTTACTGGAAGTTTGGTGCAACAGAGCTATCAACAGGCAAAAAAACACTTACGCTAAAACAGTTTGAGGAGAAGTATGCCAAAACGTTTATAGAGCTGGGCAAATTGGTAAGTACTACAAATTTCAACAGTTTGTTACAGCAGTTTAAATATAAAGGCGAAAGCACAAAAGAACTGGAAGAGCAGTTGCGCCAGCTGGATGTTAATGTAAACGTGAACTGGCCGTTATCGCACTATAAATCGGCCGTTCGTTATCTGCACCGCGAACCCGAAGAAATTAAGGCTACAGGTGGTACCAATTGGCAAAAATATCTGCCCCCGCGTTTTCAGCGCAGAATATTTTATCCGTCATTATGGTCTGTTGATGAGCTGGAGAATTGGGGTAAGGGTTGGGTAGATAAAGTTGTAAGCGAAATTTAATTAGCTTGCTGCCGGCAGGCTGTTCTCGTGCACTTTGTCGGTTATCAGCTTTTCAATCTCATAAAAGTTTTCAAATTTATTAATTATCAGTAATGATGATTTTGTGGCTGTTTTACTTTGCAGGTAAATGCCATCCTTACGGTGTATCATTTCTTTGATGTTGCTAAAAGCCATAGTCACATCGGGCCTGTCTAAAACACGCAGCGTTATATCATTATCTGTTGTAATTAGTTGCGTGCTATCCATAATGGCATAATACTTTTTACGCCCAAAAATGTATCCCACGGCTAATGCCACAATAATAACTGCAAATATGCCTATGGTTAATGTAGTGCCATTTTTGTAAAGCAGGTTATAAGCAAAAACCAATATGATAACTGCATAATATACCAGCATGGTGCGTGTCCAGGTTTTTTTCAGATCAGCATTACCATCCGGACTAAATTTGTAAACAGGCATATTGTTGTTTGTAAATGTGCTGTAATATAGTCTTCAAAAGCTTAAGAATTTAATAATAATAATATAAATTTCGTAACTTGCCATTTTCCGATTTTAATACGTACTGACATGACCGACACACTGGACATAAAAATAACACAAACCCCAACTTCCCGTTTAGCTGAAACGGACTTTAATAACCTGCCCTTCGGTAAAGTTTTTTCTGACCACATGCTTGTGGCCGATTATGAAGATGGCGAATGGAAGAACTTTGAGATTTTGCCTTACGGGCCTATAGAATTGAGCCCGGCTATTTCTGCATTGCATTATGGCCAGGCATTTTTTGAGGGTATAAAAGCTTATAAACATGCTGATGGCAAAGTTTCTATCTTCCGCCCGGATAAGAATGCTATTCGTTTCAACAAATCAGCAGACAGGCTTTGTATGCCACAACTGCCAGAAGATATTTTTGTGCAAAGTATTGCCGCTTTGGTTGATATTGACCGCAACTGGATTCCCGGTAAAGCTAACCATGCTTTGTACATCCGCCCGTTCATGTTTGCAACTGATCCATTTTTGGGCGTAACACCATCTGCAACTTATAAGTATATAGTACTTATTGGCCCTGTTGGTCCGTATTTTTCAAAGCCTTTGAGGGTTAAAATAGAAACCCACTATACCCGCGCTGCCGAAGGTGGTATGGGTTACGCAAAAGCTGCCGGTAACTATGGCTCATCAATGCTGCCTGCCCGTAAAGCTGCCGAAGAGGGTTTTGATCAACTGATTTGGACAGATGCTAAAGAGCATAAATACATTGAAGAAATGGGCGCCGCTAACGCGATGTTCCTTTTAGATGGCAAACTGATAACTGCCGAAGCAAAAGACACCATTCTTGATGGTGTAACCCGCGATACCGTTATTGCTTTAGCTAAAGACTGGGGCATTACTGTTGAGGAACGCAAAGTATCAATAGCCGAATTAATTGAAGGCGCTAAAAACGGTAAGCTAACCGATGCCTTTGGTGCCGGTACTGCTGCTACAATTGCGTCAGTGGCATCAATAAGCTACAATGGCGAAGAATACTTTTTAAGCGATCCGCAGACAAGAGAATTCTCTAAAAAAGTTTTAGCAACCCTTGACGATATTAAATACGGCCGCAGCGAAGATGTGCACGGCTGGAATTATATGGTATAAGTATTAAGTGCTTAAATATTTGAAATCCCTGCATTTTCGAATGCGGGGATTTTTTGTACCCGCTCGTCATTATGTGTACCCGTCATTGCGAGGAACGAAGCAATCCCCAATAGAAAAGTAGGCTACAAGCATGTAAACAAAAGATTCTTCGCTATGCTCAGAATGACAAGAAATATCTACAGCGTAGCTTTCACTACAATATAGGGCGACAGTAATTTACTTTCTACCGGCACAAGCTTGGTTACTATTTTACCAGCTACCCAAATAGCTTTTACCAGGGCTTTGGCAATGCCTGTTTGTTCTGATTTATTTTCCAGCCAAACGGAGAATTTGAAATGGTAGTAGGCCTCAATTTCTTTCAGCCCCAAATCCTTGCACGCTGTTTTGAGCAGGTCAAGATCCATGCTGGTAATATTGTGCTTATCGTAATTTTCCTTATCAAAATTCTTTTGTACCCAGCCATTAACACTTTTAAAGTTTGGCAGGGTAATGAACAGCGTACCGCCGGGCTTTAAAAACTTAAGGTGCTCTTTTATAATAAATTTGGTATCGTTAAAGTGCTCAATCAACCCAAAGGAAAGTACCATGTCAAATTTTTCGGCAGGCTCATAGGTAAACAGGTCGGCTTCAATAATGTCAATATCACCGGGTTTCAGATCGTTCACTTCTAAAAGCTCATTAACCAGGCCGGGGTGTATAAAATAATCAAGCAGGGATGTTTTAAGGTGCTGATACTTTTTTAAGTAAATGGCATAATATCCCGGGAAGCCACCCAATTCAACAGCGGTTTTAATACCTTTTTCGGCTATGATGCCGGCCAGTATATCACCAAAAACATAATTAGGCTTAATTTTAAATATCAGCCCTTTTCTTGATTCCCAAAACGCTTTCCAGAAGGAATGGTCGGTTAAATTATTCTCCATTAAATATTTTCAATTCGGGTTACCGTTTCAACTTTATTTTCTAAAACCCTTGCCGGGTTACCCACTGCAATGCTGTTTGCCGGAATATCCTTTATTACTACTGCACCGGCACCAATAATCACATTATCGCCAATGGTAATATCGCCAATTATACAGGCATTTGCACCAATATCTACATTGTTTCCAATTCGCGGGGAGTTACTTAAATTACCGTCTGCCAGTTTTTTATGGCCTATGGTAACACCATTGCGCAGCACGCAGTTTTCGCCAATAATAGTTTTAAAGTTTACTACCAGGCCCTGTCCGTGATAAAATATCAGATTCTTGCCTACGGTTAATTTGCGGGGCAATTCAACACCCAAAACCCACTCCACAAAAAAGCGGTAAATCATCAGGTACCAAAAAAACAGAATCTTTAACAGCATGTACCTGTTAATGGCATTTACCAGCCTGAACATAAATAGCACAATTCGCCCTTTTATATTGCCCCGGTTGGCTTTCCAATCCTGGAATAAATAAGCGAAAAAGTTCATCTTTGATGCGTGGTTTTAGCTGTTAAACTTCATATTGATATGTGATGAAGTGTTCAAAAGTAAAATTTTTAATTTTAGTATCATTATACTTGCCATGATAAATGATCTGCTCTGAATGAAGGTTGCATTAATAAATACATCTGACGCCGGCGGAGGTGCCGCAGAAGCCTGTATGCGCCTGTTAAAAGCGCTGCAATTACAACAGGTAGATGTAACTATGGTAGTGCAGGATAAAAGGCGTACAGATGCCCACGTTTATTCTGTTGAGAAAACCGCTATTGACAAAGCCCGCTCCCAAATTAACTTCTTTTACGAGCGGTTACCTTTCATTGCTTTTCAGGAACGTGATAAATCTGTAAGGTTTGCTTTCTCAACTGCCAATGCCGGTACAGATATTAGTAATGAGCAGGTAATTAAGGATGCGGATATATTGCACCTGCACTGGACAAACTCCGGCTTCCTATCTATCAAGGATATTAAAAAGCTGTTTGCCCTAAACAAACCCATCGTTTGGACCTTGCATGATATGTGGGCCTTTACAGGCGGATGCCACTATTCAGGTTCCTGTAATCATTTCATAAACCAATGCGGCAACTGTTATTTTTTGAGCAAGCCGGATGACAATGACATTTCGTACAGCGGATGGTTACGTAAAAGGGATATGTATACCGCCGCTAAAAACATCAGTTTTGTAACATGCAGCAATTGGCTGGGCGAGGTGGCTAAGCAAAGCTCACTGTTAAAAAACGCAAGCATACAAGCTATCCCGAATCCTATTGATACCGATATTTTTTCGCCTAAAAATAAAGTAGACGTTAGGGCAAAGTGGAAAATTGATCCGTCAGCCAAAATAATTTTGTTTGGGGCCGCCAATATCAACGACAGGCGTAAGGGTATTACCTATTTGGTAGAAGCATTGCATCGACTAAAAAATAATTACACCCAGGACAGTCCTGTTGAGATGGTGATATTTGGCAAGAACAAACATTTTGATACCACTACCTTACCTTTCCCGGTACATCAGTTGAACATTATCAGTTCACCAACTGATATGGCGGAGATATACAGTTTGGCTGATGTTTATGTTTCCGCATCTATTGAAGATAACCTGCCAAATACCATAATGGAGGCTATGGCCTGCGGTACGCCTACGGTGGCTTTTAACACCGGCGGTATCCCAGATCTGATAGATCACCAGCAAAATGGTTACCTGGCCGAATTTGAATCAGCGGCTGATTTGGCTGCAGGCATTAAACAGATTTTAACTTCTGCTAACGCGGATGAATTTTCTGCTGCCGCGCGAGATAAGGTTTTGCGTGAGTTTAACAATGAGAAAGTTGCCGGGCAATATATCCGGTTGTATAATACAATCTTAAACAAAGGCAGCGTATGAAACCCACCCTGTCTGTAATAACCATAGTTTATAATAACGTGCGCGATATTGAACGCACCATGCTGTCGGTTTTAAACCAAACCTATCAACAAATAGAATATATTGTGGTGGATGGCGCATCAACAGATAGCACATTGGACATTATAAAACGTTACGAAAACCGTATTGCCAGGCTCATTAGCGAAGAAGACAAAGGTATTTATGACGCCATGAACAAAGGCTTAAAACTGGCAACCGGCGATTACGTCA
>JAQBNY010000284.1 GCA_028288315.1 Mucilaginibacter sp. | reverse complement strand
TTATAAGGGCTTTATGCTATTATGACCTGCTACAATTATATGCACGCCCTTACTATGATGGTAATGGCAGCCAACCTGGCGTTCCTTTACGTTTAGTTGGTAACTCGGTAGCGGATAACTATGATCTAGCAAGGTCTACAGTAGCTGAAGTTTATGCACAGGTTATAAAAGATTTGAATGATGCAGAGACTAGTTTACCGCTTGCATATGCTGATGCTGCTACAAACACTACACGTGTACATCGTAATACAGCTATTGCTTTAAAAACAAGGGTATACTTAGCTATGCAACAATATGCTAACGTAATTACCGAGGCTAATAAAATTGTAGGTACAACCACATTTACTGCTTCGGCCGGATCGGCTCCTGCAGGTGGTGTTAATAACGCTTTGCAAACCGATGTAACAAATGTTTTTAAAGCTCCATATACTACAACTGAGTCGGTTTTCTCGTTACCGTTCTCAACCACTGAAACACCTGGCACACAAAACCAGTTAGGGCTTTATTTTTACAATAATGGTGCACCGCTTAATGCAGAGTATTATCTGAACCCGGCCGGTGTGGTAGCCGACGCTAACTGGAAATCCACAGATAAAAGGCGTACGTTAATACAAGCATCCACCAATGCAGCACGCTTAGGTTTCATGTTTTTAGCTAAATATCAACAGCCATCTCCATATACTGATTGGGCACCTGTTATTCGTTATGCCGAAGTATTGCTGAACCTGGCAGAAGCAAGGGCCCGTGTAAACGGAGTTGATGCGCAAGCTATAAAGTTACTAAATGCCATACGTGGCCGTTCTGATGCGAGTACTGTATTTACTGCAGGTAGCTTTGCAAGCGGTGCAGCCTTAGTAGATGCTATTTTGCAAGAGCGTAACATTGAACTATTAGGCGAAGGTTTTAGAAATACGGATCTGGTACGTTTAGGATTAACTATATCGGCTAAAGCCGGTGGTGCACCTGCTATACCTGCTTCTGATCCAAGATACATTTGGCCTATACCAAATAATGAACTTTTATACAACAAATTGGCTACTCCTAATTAGAGAATAGTAAATAGTTAATAATAAACCCGGGGCGCTATATAGTGCTTCGGGTTTTTTAGTTATGTGCTGGTGAAAGAAATAGCCGTTAAAGCATGTTTTCCAACTTATCAGTAATTGATATATTAGTTATATATCCTGTTGCTGGGTTTTACAAACGGGTAAACTTTTATGCGAATTTAAACGCGAGGGGAGTGATTTATAATTTAATGCTATTTAAAGCATTTGCAAAACTTGTGTTTCCCCAATACTCATTGTTAGTATAACAATATATTAATAAGCTTTATCGTCTCCTTTTAGGCTCTTCCAGATCGTAAAAAAGATTATTTTGAGGTCTAAAATAAACGACCAATTTTCTAAGTACCACACATCAGCTTCAACACGCAATTGCATTTCTTTGGTTGTACGTGTTTCACCACGCAATCCATTAATTTGGGCATACCCTGTAATACCCGGCTTTAAAAAGTGCCTTATCATGTACCTATCAATCAATTGGGAATATTGTGTTGTATGATTTAGCATATGCGGGCGCGGACCAACGATAGACATGTTTCCCAATAGTACGTTATAAAACTGCGGCAATTCATCAATGCTGGTTCTGCGTAAAAATTTGCCCAGTTTTGTTATCCTCACATCATTTTTAATTGCTTGTAAGCTGTCACTGTCAAAATTCACTTTCATACTTCTAAACTTAAAGCACCAAAAAGGGCTATTATCTTTTCCAGATCTTAATTGTTTGAAAAAAGTTGGACCTTTAGATTCTATTTTAATTAAAACGGATAGAATCGGGAAAAGCCAACTAAACAAAAAAACGATAATAAATAAGGAAAAAAAGATATCAAACACTCGTTTTATAATACGATTAAGTATATTTTCTAACGGTTCTGGTCTTAATGAAATAACTGGAATATGACCAAAACTTTCAATTTGTAATGGTATTACTCCATAATCGTAATACTCCGGAACTACTTTAAACCGGATTAGATTTTTATCAGATTCAATTAAAAGCTTCGTTATTTTATCGCTTTCGGAAGCCGGCAAAGCACAGAAAATTTCTTTGATTTTATTTGCCAGAACATAATTAATGCATTCATCAACTTTACCTAAATGCATATCTTTATTTTTAAGCGCGTTATCTTCGTCAAAAAAGAAACCTACTAATTTATAACCTCTGTCAAGATTGTTATTGAAAAAGTTATGCAGATCATTACTAATTCTTCCGCTGCCTACAATTACTACCTTTCTTGAATCATATAATAAAGCCCGGTCACTTTTGCGTATTGCCAAAAAAATCAGTTTCCAGATTGCCAATAGTAAGCCAAACAATGCCAAAGCGTACACCACATAGCTGTTAGTGATAAAATATGTTTTTATCCCTATTATTAATACTATACAACTTATTAAACTTACGAAAAGCAGGTAGGTATTTAAAGCCTTGCGCATCATAATTACGGAGTCTTTATTTAAAACCTTATCATAAAAACGGGTGATATTAGCTGATAAGAGCCAGGTAAGATTAAATACCAGTGCTATTGAAAGGTGATTTTTATCATCAACCCACAAAACCAAAATATTATCAACCATATAATACGCAATGATCATACTTACATTTAGCAGTATGTAGTCAATGGTAAGATTGATGGTTTTTATAAACGTAGCGTAGCGGTTCATGCAGTAATCGTTTATTTGTATAAATTGTAGCGTTCAAGATTAGGCGACGGACTAATCCTTTTATTTTAAATAATGCAGGGGTTACAATTTACTTAGACGATTAAGTGCTTTTATTGTAATAGACTGTTTAACTTCCCAACAAATGATGTATTAAATTAATTACACCAAACGTCACAATCAATATACAACAGCTGAACTTACTTTGAACTTATTTCTAAAAAATTCATATAAGAAAGTTTGATGCCTTCTTCCAGTTCTATTTTATGTTTCCATCCTTGTTCATGTAATTTAGAAACATCCATTAATTTGCGAGGTGTACCATCTGGCTTTGAAGTATCAAATAATATTTCTCCTTCAAAACCGATAATCCTTTTAATCATATAAGCAAGGTCTTTTATCGAAATATCTTCGCCTGTGCCAATATTAATTAAACCTTCCTGATTATAATTCTGCATTAAATAAAAACACGCTTCGGCCAAATCATCTGCAAATAAAAACTCCCGTTTAGGTGTGCCGGTACCCCAGATAGTTACTGATGGTTTGTTGTCTTTTTTTGCCTCATGAAATCTACGAATTAAGGCAGGTAGTACATGTGAGTTTTGCGGATGATAATTATCATTTAGCCCGTACAAGTTAGTAGGCATAACTGCTATGAAATTACAATTATACTGCGCACGATAAGCATCGCACATTTTGATACCTGCAATTTTGGCAATTGCATATGGTTCATTAGTGGGTTCAAGTAAACCCGTTAAAAGATAATCTTCTTTCAACGGTTGTGGCGCAAGTTTTGGATATATACAGCTTGAACCTAAGAACATTAACTTTTTTACCCCATTTAAATATGAAGAGTGGATTACATTATTTTGAATTTGCAGGTTATCAAATAAAAAATCAGCACGATAGGTGTCGTTAGCTACGATACCGCCAACTTTTGCTGCTGCTAAGAATACGTAATCGGGCTTTTCTTTTGCAAAAAAATCAGTTACTTTTTGCTGATCGCGTAAATCAAGTTCGCTTGATGATTTTAAAACAAGGTTGGTGAACCCCTCTCTCTCTAATTTTCTTTTAATAGCCGAACCAACCATACCTCGATGGCCGGCTATATAAATTTTCCCCTGTTTTTCCATGAGGTGTTTATTCGTACTGATTTTTGATAAGATATCCGGAATCTTTTAATAATTTTTCGCGGTGAAATAGCTCAACATCGGTTGCAACCATTTCGCTAACCAGCCCCTGCAGGTTATATTTCGGTTTCCAACCCAATTTAGTTTGCGCTTTTGTTGGGTCACCTATTAAAAGATCAACTTCTGTAGGCCTAAAGTATTTAGGATCAACAGCAACAACTTCTTTACCTATTTCAACCTGGTAGTCGGGATTGATACAAGCGGTAACAAAGCCTTTTTCATCAATACCTTCACCTTTAAATTCAACAGATATACCCAATTCAGCAAATGCTAAGCGTACAAATTCGCGTACGCTGGTAGTTACACCGGTAGCTATTACAAAGTCCTCAGCAACTTCCTGTTGTAATATCAGATACATTGCTTCAACATAATCTTTTGCGTGCCCCCAATCTCTCTGTGCGTCAAGGTTACCCAAGAACAGCTTGCTTTGCAGACCCAATGCTATTTTGGATGCAGCACGGGTTATTTTACGTGTTACAAATGTTTCGCCACGTAGTGGGCTTTCATGGTTAAACAATATACCATTGCAGGCAAACATGCCATAAGCCTCACGATAGTTAACAGTTATCCAGTAAGCATACATTTTAGCTACTGCATAGGGCGAGCGTGGGTAAAATGGCGTAGTTTCTGACTGAGGAACAGCCTGTACTAATCCATAAAGCTCAGATGTTGATGCCTGGTATATTTTAGTTTTTTTGGTTAAACCCAAGATACGGAGTGCTTCTAGTAAGCGAAGGGTACCAATACCATCAGCGTTTGCAGTGTACTCTGGTGTATCGAAGCTCACCTTTACGTGAGACATGGCACCCAGGTTATAAATTTCATCTGGTTGAACTTGCTGAATAATTCTGATAAGATTAGTAGAATCAGATAAATCACCATAATGCAAAACGAAACGCTGATCTTCATCATGGGGATCATGATAAAGATGATCAATACGATCTGTATTAAATAGAGAACTGCGGCGTTTGATGCCATGTACTATGTAACCTTTAGATAAGAGCAAGTCAGCAAGATAGGCACCATCTTGACCAGTAATACCTGTAACTAAAGCTATTTTTTTTTTGTTAAGCATGTGATTGGTAATAGACTTTTATAAATTAATTATTTTTATAAATTTTCCAAAATTATAAAAAATATGACATAGATAATAATTATTGTAATTAACTTATAATTAAATACTTATAGGGCAGATGGTGTAAAAGTTTTGGTTGGTTTAATTTAATTATATTTATTGGTTAATGTGTAGTGATAATAATATATTTGCTACCAAAATAATAAAATACGTTTGAATATATGTTTAAATCTACTTTGCCCACTTAACAAAGGTATTCTTTTATTTTTTATAACTTCCTTATTACATGGCAAAAATTCCTTTTAGGAACCCAATTCTGTTTGGTGTTCTATTTTCTTTATTACTATCTGCTTGCAGTAATGAAAAGTCTCTAGTTAATTTTCAAAAAACAAATAAAAATCAAGATACCATAAGTATCACAACGGCCTATGTTCCTAAAATACAAACTGGGGACATTTTGTCTATTTATGTAAATTCCCTAAGTCCTGAAGCAAGTAGCTTTTTTAATCCATATAAAGCAGGAGTTACAAGTAACGGGTCTACTGATAATGCAACATCAGGTTATTTGGTTGATGCGTCTGGTGACATTGAGTTACCGTTAGTTGGTAATATCAGAGTTACAGGGCATACAACATCACAAGTAAGAGATACATTAAAAGTATTATTAAAGCAGTATTTGAAAGAACCTACTGTGCTGGTTAGGTTTTTAAATTTTAAAATTTCATTACTAGGTGAAGTGGCTAAGCCAAATGTATATAACATACCCAATGAAATGATTACACTACCTGAAGCTTTGAGCATGGCAGGAGACTTAACTTCATTCGCCAGGAGGGACAGTATACAAATTATAAGAGATGTTAATGGTAAGAAAGAGTTTGGATATGTAAATTTAACAAACAGGAATGTATTTAGCTCTCCATATTATTATTTGCATGCTAATGATCTTGTTTACGTCAAACCATCTAAGATTAAAGCCCGGCAAAATGACAGATCATTTCAATTTGTTACTTTGGGTATTAGTTTATTATCCTTAATTATCATTATTATTAGATAGACGGTAAATTTAAAATGAATCAAAGCAAAGAATTATTTGGTAACAATAAAGGAAGTGAAGTTAATATTCGGGAAGCTCTCTATAAGTATATAAAAAACTGGCAATGGTTTGTTATTTGTACTGTAATTTCATTGTGCTTAGGATACGTTTACGTACAATATCAAATGCCGCAGTATAAAGTTGAGATAGATCTTTTAATAAAAGATAATAAAAGCGCGAGCACTGAAAGTGATTTGCTGCAGCAACTTAATCTAAATTCTTCCGGTAAGATAATTGAGAATGAAATAGAAATTTTAAAATCAAATACATTATGGGAAAGGGTTGTTAATTCGTTAGGGTTACAAACGCTTTATTACGTTCAAAACCGTATATCAAGAAAAATATTTTACAAAAATATTGGTTACAATGTTGAGTTGCTTAAGCCTAATTCAAGTAGCTACACCAAACCCTGGACGGCTAATTTCAGTAACAACACAATAAAATTTAACGGCAAACCGGTAGTTTTTAATATCCCGGTACAAACAGAAGCCGGCCTAATTTTAATTACACCAGCCCCTGGCGTTAACATTACCAGGCAGGTAATGAACATCCAGTTTACTGCAATTGATGTTGTTGCACAATCTTATATAGATAATTTAAAAATTGTCCCGGCTTCCAAAGAATCTACTGTTTTAGAGATTACGTTAGAAGATGCTGATCCAAGGCGTGGAAAAGATGTGTTAAACGAACTGGTTGATGAATATAAACGGGAAGCCATTGAGGATAAAAATATTACAACAGCTAATCAGCTATCTTTTCTTAAAAACCGTATAAATGCCATTGCTGTTGAGTTAAGCTCTGTTGAAAGAAACGTACAAAACTATAAGTCCTCTAACGGAATTATGGACATAAGTACTGAGTCGACATCTTTTTTAAACGCAGTACAGGCAAATGATGCTGAAATAAACAAACTGCAAATTCAAAAAAGCACCTTGAAAAATCTGGAGAATTATTTAAATCTTCCAGACAATGACCAGGTAAGGTTGCCTGCTATGTTGGGCGTTCTTGACCCTACCTTACTTGCCTTGGTAAATCAATTAGGGGAGGCTCAGATAAAGAAACAGAGTTTGTTAAGAACCATTCCGGAAACCAACCCAATCGTAAACTCCATCAATGATCAAATAAAGTCATTGAAACAAACTATTTTTCATACACTGCAAAATTTAAAATCTGGTGTATCGGTTACAGAGCAGCAACTAAAAAATCAAGCTAGCCAATATAAATCAACTATCCGAAACGTTCCATCAAAAGAGCGCGGATTGGTAGATGTTATGCGCGAACAATCGATTAAAAACAATTTATTTACCTATTTACTTCAAAAGCGCGAAGAAACAGCTTTGTCATTAGCATCTACAGTGGCCGATAGCAGAACCATTGATGCTGCAAAAGGCGGTAAGTATCCTATAAAACCGGTTAAAGCAACGCTTTATCTTACCTTTTTACTTCTTGGTTTGTTTTTACCATTTGCTGTAATTGCTATAAAAGAAACTTTTAATGTTAAAATACGAAGCCGTGCAGATATCGAAAAATATACAAATGCAGCTATATTGGCAGATATTTCCCAAACAACTGAAAGAGATCCGCTTATTGCTGTTAGTAAGCCTAGATCTATGATAGCCGAACAAATTAGAGCTTTGCGCTCTAATTTGCAGTACTTAAGTCCCCAACTTGATCATAAAGTTTTGTTATTTACTTCAAGTATAAGCGGGGAAGGCAAATCATTTGTTTCGTTAAATTTGGGTGCAAGCCTGGCAACCACTAACAAAAAGGTAATTATTTTGGAGTTAGATTTACGCAAACCTAAACTGAATATTGCGTTAAATATAGATAATACGAGAGGAATATCTAATTACTTAATTGGCCAGGTTGATTATAAAGACATCATTCAACCAATTCCTGGTCAAGAAAATTATTATATCATGACGAGTGGGCCCAACCCACCTAACCCGGCAGAGTTACTCTCAAATGGGCGCATTGAGATATTAATAAACCAATTGATACAAGATTATGATTATGTACTGCTTGATGCACCACCTGTAGGCCTGGTAACAGATGCGCAAATCCTATCAAATTTTGCAGATGCTACTATGTACATGATAAGATATAATTACACGGTTAAGGGACAGATTAAAGTTATTGATGAGCTTTACCAAAGGCAAATATTTAAAAACTTTAGTATTATTTTTAACGCTGTAGAT